>JBCCYM010000022.1:0-23833 GCA_039190005.1 Pseudomonadota bacterium | reverse complement strand
AATTAGTTATCATTGTTTTATGTCATTATTTTGTGAATAACATTTTTTAAAAAGCATATTCTGAGTTTTTTCATCACCTTAGGCAAATTGTGCAAAACTAAATAGCGCGTTAAACCTAATACCACTGTTGGCGACAAGCCATTTTTAGGTTAAAATCTGGGAAAATGACAGAAGATCACATATTATCAGACCAGGCACAGCGCTCAGCAGTACTATCAGTAACTGAATCGTTTATTGTCCAGGCGCCAGCCGGATCGGGTAAAACCGAGCTTTTAACCCAACGTCTGCTTGCCCTACTCGCTCATAGTGTCAAAACGCCAGAACAAATTTTGGCAATCACTTTCACCCGAAAAGCTGCCGGTGAAATGCGCGCTCGCATTATAAAGGCGCTGGCCCAAGCCGCAAATATCGCCGCGCCTGTAGAATCGCATCATGCCAAGCGCTGGCAATTGGCTCAACAAGTGCTTGAGCGAGATAAGCAATATCACTGGAAACTAATGGATAATCCTAATCGTTTACGCATTCAGACCATTGACAGCTTATGTAGCCACATTGTAAAGCAACTGCCCATTTTATCAGGCGCCGGTTCGGCACTGACACCGGCGGAACCCAGCTCACACAATCTACTTTATCAGCAGGCAGTCGAAAATCTCTTGACATCAATTAACAATAATCACCATTTACAAACGGTGCTGCGCTATCTTGATAACAATATTACCAAGGTTTCGACACTGCTCACACAAATGCTAGAAAAACGTGATCAATGGATGCCCTTATTAACGCCGCTTTATAGTCAACAACAATCTAGCGCGATTCGCGTCATGTTAGAACAAGGTTTGCGCACAATCGCGGCAGAACAAATTGAGGAATTAGAACAACATTCACCAGATCCACAACGCTTTAAAACACTTTGCGCCTGTTTGGCATATAGCCATGGTGTTTTATATGGCAATCACCATGAATTACATACTACAGATAATGACTTAGAAAAAAAATATTGTTTCTGGAAAGCTATAGAAAACCTCTTGCTCACCAAGAAAAAGGAATTACGCCGAGCTATTACTAAAACATGTGGTTTTCCCACAAATAGTAAAGATTTTGCCACTAAAGCTGAGCAACAATACGCCAAGGAAATGAAACAGCAAATGGTGGCTGTGTTAGCGGAAATCGGCGCACAGGCACAATTTATAAAGGTGTTGCAAGCCTTCGCGGAAATTCCGCCAATCCAGTATCAACAAGAAGAATGGTCGTTTATTATTGCCTTGGTCAATGTACTGTGTCAGACAGCCGCGGAACTGAAACTAATTTTTAAAGCGCATAATATCAGTGATTACATTGAAATCGCTCAAGCCGCCGATTTCGCTTTAGGACGACATGACAGACCTAGCGATTTAGCCCTGGCATTAGACTACAAAATTCAACATATTTTAGTCGATGAATTCCAAGACACCTCCATCGCCCAATTTGAGCTGCTAGAAAAACTGATCTCAGGCTGGCAAGCTGGTGATGGCCATACCTTATTCATTGTTGGCGACCCGATGCAATCCATCTATCGTTTTCGTCAAGCTGAAGTCGGTTTATTTTTACGTGCGCAGCGGGATGGTATTGCCAACATACCCCTGCGATCTCTTATTTTACAAAGCAATTTCCGCTCAACAGCCACGGTTATGGACTGGATCAATACGACATTTACCAGTATTTTCCCACAAAAAAGCAATATTGCTAATGCCGCCGTCTGTTATAGCCCTTCTATCTCTGAGAAAGACAACAGGGATAGTTATGTTAAATTTCATACAGCTACAGATAGAATTGAAGAAAGTGAACTAGTTATTAAACTACTCTCACAAGCTGTTGGCAAAACAGCTATTTTAGTTCGCGGTCGCTCACACTTACAGGAAATTGTTAAACAACTACAATCAAATAATATCCCCTATCAAGCTTCTGAGATAGAAAAATTATCCGATCAAAGTATTATTAAAGACTTACTGCAACTTACTAAAGCTTTACTTCATATAGGTGACACCATTGCCTGGTTAAGTATTTTACGTGCCCCTTGGTGTGGTCTCACTTTGGATGATCTTTATCTGCTCCGCCGTCAAGTTGACCAAGATGAAAAGCAAACAATTTATCAGAGCTTGTTTGATCAATATAAAATAAATCAGCTCAGTCAAGACGGACAAGACCGACTATTATGCACGCGTGGCGTTTTAGCGAAAGCCATTGACAACCGTTGTCGCCTACCATTGAGTGAGCAAGTAAAACAATGTTGGGTAAAGCTAAATGGATTGTCCTGCGTAGAAAATCAGACACAACAGCACCAGGTTGAACACTACTTTGATTTCTTAAGAAAGTATGAGCAGGAAAATCAATCAACCACCATCGACGACATTACTCAAGCTTTAGATCGCTACTATACGCCCTCACCGCATCTTGATCCGCCCTTGCAATTATTAACCATACATAAAGCCAAAGGACTGGAATTTGATACGGTGATTATTCCTGGACTATCAAGAAAAATCAGCGCTAGCAAATCACCCGTATTGCATTATCTGGAACGACCACGTAAAACCCAGGGTGAAGATTTAATTATCGCGCCAATTAAAATTATAAAAAACGATAGTAACAGCAATCCTATCTATGATTACCTCAAAAATAAAATTCAACAACGACTGGATTATGAAACAACTCGCCTGCTCTATGTGGCAACAACTCGCGCCAAAACACAGCTACATTTATTAGCTGACGCCGAGTTTTTAAAACATGGGGAAAATAAGCGACCGGATAAACAATCCATGCTCAGTCATTTATGGCCACTTTTTCATCAGGAATTCAAGCGTTTTGACCAACAAGACATCAACAGTGATACCGCACCATCACAGGCAACAGGCAAGATAAAACGATTAGCGACATCCTACTTTCACCCAGTAGCACCATTAGAGTTATCAAAATTAGCAGACAAAGCTAATCGCGAGCATAACGCGACACCGAGTTATATAGATATCAGCCAACGCTATCAGCAAAAAATTGGCACCTTAACCCATGCCATACTACAACGGCTCGCAGAAGAAAATTCGCAAGATTGGCATAAGCAAACATTACAATCCAACTGGCGTTGTCAATTAATCAGTATGGGTATACCCAGTACAGATGTTGAAGCGGCTTTGACGCTTGTAAATAAAGCTATTGATAACAGTTTAAATGATAGCAAAGGAAGATGGCTATTAGCGCGGCATAAAGAAGCGCGATCTGAGTTTGCGGTTACTCAACTGGAAGATAATACTTATCAACATTACATTATTGATCGCACCTTTGTTGATGAGCATAATGAACGATGGATTATTGATTATAAAATATCCACACAAGTATACGATGATCAAAATCTGTTTTTACAACAGCAAACCGCCCAATATAAAGCAAAACTGCAACGCTACTATCACACATTGCAAACACTTTTTAATGAGCAAAAAATACGCTGCGCCCTTTATTTTCCTTTGCAAAAATTATTTCATGAAGTTAATATCTCTGAATGATGACCATAACATTAACACATCAAGACAATTTACCCTTATGTGATAAAAATTTTATCACTATCATTGATGATTACACTTTTATTCGTGTACAAGGTAGTGACGCGGCAAATTATCTGCAAGGGCAACTAAGCTGTGATGTAAGCAATCTCATCAATAATCAAGCCGTGTTGGGATGTTGTTGCAACCCAAAAGGAAGAGTCCAAGCGGTTTTTCGTTTATTTAAATACGGCGAGGATTATTATTTACGTTTATCCTCTGATATTGTTGAACAAATCATTGCTCGATTAAAACAGTATGCTATTTTTTCCAAAGTTGACATCAGCCACCAAGCACAACAATTTGTGACCGTTGGACTCGCGGCGGATAAAATCATTACCCCAGATTCTGCTCATGCCATCATTGATGACACACACTATGAACTGTATATCCATCATGACAAACAATGGCAAGCGTTAAGCCAGAATTATCAAATTGCTGATAAAAAAAGCTGGAAAAATATTGAAATTGATAATGGATTTCCCACAATTTATCAAAGCACTTATGAAAAATTCCTCCCTCACGACTTAAACTTAGATCAATTAGGCGCGATTGATTTCAACAAAGGTTGTTATACCGGACAAGAGATCATTGCTCGCATGCATTATCTGGCAAAACTAAAAACACGCTGTTATCAACTACAGATAGAAAATGCCGCCGAAACGGCTGATATAGCCCCCGGCACAGCTTTATATGCGCCTGACAATCAAGAAACAGTTTTAGGGCATGTCGTTGATGTTGGATCACAAATGGTATTAGCTGTACTGAGTGACAAAAGCCTGGCACAGCCTTATTTAACAAACAAAACGATTAAATTGACTATTGTCGTGCAATCTATAAAATCAACATAAGAGAACATTCATAAAATGGACAAAGCAGCAAACCCTTTAGAAACAAATAAAAAACCACCACATTACTTGGCAATAGCCATCGGAAGCATTACCTTATCGGCGTTGAGTTATACGATTTTAAGTATTTTTGTCAAACTGGCTTCTCAATCTGTACCCACGAATTTTATCCTGTTTTTTCGTTATGGTATTTGCTTAATTGTTTTATTACCTTTTATCGCGATGCAGCCACAAAAAGTAAAAACGTCCTTGCCTTGGTTACATATCATTCGAGGGACGGTTGGTGTTTTATCCATAGGCTGTTTCTTTTTTTCACTACGCTACGTGCCATTAGCACAGGCAATGCTGCTTAGTGTGACAACACCGCTATTTGTCCCTTTTGTGTTAAAACTTACTCGCAATATTCCCATTATTCCCAAACTCTATTGGGGAATTGTAATCGGTTTAATCGGGGTCGCGTTGGTGCTACATCCAGGCAGTGGCAGCTTCCATTTTGCCATGCTTGTCGCGCTGTCTTCAGCCATTTTCCGCGCCATTTCTTCCAGTTTTGTGCGTCATATCTCACAAAAAGATCAGATTTTGACCATTATGTTTTACTATTTTTTAATTGGGACGATATTATCCGGCGCGTCATTATTTTTTAACTTACACCACTTCTCGCATCTACCATGGTTTTATTTATTACTAGTCGGCATTTTTAGTGTTTTATACCAATTCTTTCTCACATTTGCTTATAGAATGGCATCGATACGCTTAGTGTCACCGTTTACTTATCTTGGCGTTGTCTTTTCAGCGTTAGCGGACTGGTTAATCTGGCATAAAATGCTCTCCGCCATGGCAATCACAGGGATTGTATTGGTATTTATAGGTGCGCTATTAACTGTCTATCTTGGCAGTAAAGAAATTAAATGAAGCGGTATCAATCAGTTCGGCACAGGATGTTGAGCAAACAACGCGCGTAACGCGGCAATTTTATCCGGATTTTCAGTCATCGCGGTAATCGACCACATGATATGTATCTGCCGCTCTGTCTGCTCAAGTTGTTGTTGTAGCTTTTGATTGGACGCGCTAGTATTCGCTTGTTTAAGTTGCTCAGTCAATTGTACAGTTTTACTTTGAGCCGCCATAATCATTTTGCCAAAATTTTCCTGACCTTTTTGCTGGTAAATTATTAGATAACTCGCCAATTGCTTATAAGCCTGTTTTACCTCGGCACAACGCGTAGCATCGCTATCCTTTTGTTGGCATTGTGTTAACTGTTTATTCAATTCAGCCGGATTAGCAACCAGCTTATCAATATGCCCCCCTCCACTACAGGCGGTCAGTAGTAACAGGAATGGTAGAATAAGAAAAGAAGCTGTCATTGTTTTAATCATTGAAAAATTTACCTTATAGTCAAAATAGTTAGGCTATTGTAACCAAAAATGCTATTATTTAGAATTATTATTTTAACATTAAATCTTAAATCTAAAAACACATTGAAAAACGCGAGCTTATATCACATAACTGGTTTAAATCATCGGTTTATCGCACCTCAATCCGGCTTATTTGCTGACTATATTAGCCAGTATCGAGACATTATCAGCAAAGCCCGACAACAAACACACTTTTACGCTGACACCCTTTCGATTGATCGTATTTGTCCATTTGAACAAGGCGCCGGGCGACAAGGCATATTATTATTACATGGTCTGATGGAAACACCATTTATGATGAGTGATATCGCCCAATATTTTAGTCAGCGAAATTATCTCACACGCGCACTATTATTGCCCGGTCATGGCACCGTTCCCGGTGATTTGCTCAACATCAAATCGCGGGCCTGGTTTGACTGCTATGATTATGGCATTCAATCCATGACAAATAATGATGCTATTGATGAATTTTATATCATTGGCACATCAACAGGCGCCATTTTAGCATTGCTCTCAGTGTACAAGCATATGACTATTTCCAAACTGAAAGGTATTATTTTAATTTCACCCGCCTTACGCGTCCAAACCTATCATGGCTGGTATATTAATCTCAGCAATTGTCTAAAGAAATTTTGGCCACGCGCGGCTTGGATTAATCGGGTCACCGAGAATGATTTCGCGCGCTATTATTCACTACCATTTAATGCCGCCCATCAAGTTTACATGCTCACGCAATTATTCAAGCGACAATACGCGCGACAAGCGCTGTCGATACCAATGTTTATAGCTGTTAGCGCTGATGATAGAGTCATCTGTCCTGATACCTGCCTTAAATTTTTTGAACAGCAAAAGCATCCACAAAGTCGAATGCTTATTTATGGCAACCCGTCATCATCAAGCCATGACCAACGTGTTGAAATTGCGCCAAGCGGCTATCCGGAACAGAATATCCTGCATTTTTCTCATATTTCATTACAAATTTCACCGGATAATTTTCACTACGGACAATTTGGGAATTATGAACAGAAATTAAGAAATGACCAAAAAGAAAAAATCTATGGTGAGATAAAGCATCCACTTAAACCAAGTTATCGACTTAGCTATAATCCTGATTTTTATCACTTTATGGATCGTTTAAATACATTTATTGGAGGAATATAATGTCTAAGGGCGCAAAGATAACATCGCCATTACCTATACCAGCATCAGTAGATAATGACTCCATTCCCACGCTTAACGCGATGGGCTTTACAACAAAAGCGCCTGATCCCTATAGTAGACTGTTTATTCAACACGCGATCAATCACTCTAGCCAAGAATATAAAGCCTTAGAAATAGGCGCGGCCTACGGTGTTTCTACCATTCCCGTGTTACTTCATGGTGGTCATATCATTGCCAATGATATTGACGAAAGGCATTTAAAAATTCTCGAACATAAGATACCTGAAAAATATCGAAAGAACCTACATACTATAGCAGGTAAATTCCCCGATGAAATAGCTTTTCCCGAAAACAGTATAGCGTGTATTTTGATTTCACGCGTGATGCATTTTTTTGATGGAAAAACGATAAGAACATCATTAAAAAACATGTATAACTGGTTAATACCAGGCGGAAAACTTTTTATTGTCAACAACACAGCGTATGAAAAATATATGCGAAATGAAATCACGCCAATCTATGAAGAAAGAAAACAAAAATTACATGAATGGCCTGGTTATTTTGATAATTTCTCTGATTTTTTTCTGCGCAGACATCGCGCAAACCTGCCGGATGTCATGCATTGTCTGGATCCGGATATTCTGCAACGAGAATTAAACGCGATAAATTTTAACATAGAAAAAGTGGCGTTTTTCGCGCGCCCCAAATTTTTGCAAGGCGTTAGTTGGGATGGAAGAGAACGTGTTTACGCCATCGCGTCAAAACCAGTTAATCGGTGGTAAATAGTATCAGGAAAAGCGCTATGTCTAATAACACCTGGTGGCAAAACAAAGGTTACGAAAACGCTGATACCGTAGGCAAACAAAGCAAAGCCAAAATGGCATTAATCACGGTACTGGATCAGACGGAAAATACACCCTGTATTCAAAATTTTAAACAAAAAGATTACACTATGATGAAATTAAATCATGGCGACAAGGTTTTAGATGTTGGCTGTGGTTTGGGTTTTGACGCCAGAAAATTTTCTCAATTTGTCGGCCCTGAAGGTCATGTTATCGGCATTGATATTTCCAATGATTTTATTGATCACGCCAAAAAACGCTCTGACAGCGGCCAATATTCCAACATCACTTTTCAACAAGGCGATATTAACCATCTGGCATTCAAAGATAATACATTTAACGCGGTACACGCGGAACGTCTTTTTATACATTTAAAAAATCCACGAGCGGCACTTGCTGAATTAATACGTGTGACAAAACCAGGCGGTCGGATTGTGTTAGCGGACCCGGATTTTACCTGCATACATTTCTCGCCAAAAGCAAGCAAAAAAATTCAGACGGCTATCAATATTATTTTCAGTCAAATGGTCGCGAATCCTGATATTTGCCAACAGTTCGCCAAACTTTTTTCTGAGGCTGGTTTAAGTACTGAAAGTCGTCAAGATAATATTTTACGCACGAATTATTGTGAATGGGATAATTTATTACATTTAGAACAGATGATGCAAGCAGCCGCGTCACAAGGGCTAATTACCCTAAATGAGGGGATCGCGTATTTAAAAACTTTAAAAACCGCGGATAAAAAGTGTCAATTTAAAGGTGAACATCCGCGTGTGACAACTTTAGGTATAAAATCCCTTAACTATCATATGAAATAAAAAGAAATCGTTTGTATAAATGCGCTTGATATGTGGACATATTAATCCAAAAGCGATAAGCTTTTTTTCATGTGGCGCTTTTTGTCTGAGGTGTGTGATAGCGTTAATAGTAATAAACGGGGATAATATTGAAAATTTTTGTTATTAATTTAGAAAGAGATATTGAAAGAAAAGAATATATTATCAACCATTTTCAGGAAAATGGTGTTGGACCTATTGAATTAGTTACAGCCGTTGATGGCAATAATTTATCCACTCAAGAAATAGAGACCTACTATTCAGAGCAAGAAAACAAAACTAAGTTCTACAGATCAATTTCAAGAGGCGAAATAGGTTGCGCCTTAAGTCATCTACATTGCTATAAATATTTGCTTAATTCTAAAGAAGATGGCGCTTTTATTTTTGAAGATGATTGCAGATTAAATAAATATAGCAAAGAAATAATGCGCCGCCTTACAAATATTCAATTATCTGAGAAAGCGCTTGTATTATTAACCTACGCTTCTCATTTTTACAAAAAACCTAAGATTCAATTAAACAGCATCTACACATTATATAAAACAAAAAAAGCTTTTCGCAGTCATGGTTATTATATCACCCGTAAAGCGGCTGAAAATATGTTACATGAACTTAAACAAATCCATAAGCCTTTTGATCAATGGCGAGATTATGATCAAGACAATGTCATTGATCTATATAATGTCGCGCCGTTTTGTGTTTCTAAAAAAAGGAACTTATCTGAAAAATCTAACCTCAATCATGGCAGGCACCAACAACAGCAGCATTTTACTAGACATCGGCTAAAGCCATTAGAAAATTTTTTAAAACTTTTCCTTGGCTCAAAAAGTTTTCGTCACAAAATTCAAGGCGCTGTACTAGGTATCCATATTCAAAGCAAGACAGAAAAACACTTTGAATAATTTAGCAACTTAGCCTCGCTTTATTCCTGATCGCGTGGGAATGAGACAATGAATTAAAAATAGATAGATCTTATTTTTTATTTTTATGTTTTTCATCCAAAATACGTAATCGCTCCAACTTCTCAGCGATTTTAATTTCCAAACCATTAGCGCGCGGATAATAATAGCGTTTCGGTTTAAATTTATCGGGAAAATAATTTTCACCGGCGGCATAAGTATCCGGTTCATCATGCGCGTAGCGGTAATCTTTACCGTAATTCAGTTCTTTCATTAATGTTGTTGGCGCGTTGCGTAAATGTAATGGTACCTCAAGCGAACCAGAACGACGCGCGTCAGCCATCGCGTCATTAAAAGCGGTATACACCGCGTTACTCTTAGCCGCGCAAGCCATATAGACAATGGCCTGAGCAATGGCAAGTTCGCCTTCAGGACTGCCAAGTCGCTGTTGGGTGTCCCAGGCATTCAGTGTAAGCTGTAGCGCCCGCGGATCGGCATTGCCAATGTCTTCACTGGCCATACGCACCGCTCGCCTGGCAATATACAGGGGATCACAGCCACCATCAAGCATACGTGCCAGCCAGTATAAGGCCGCGTCAGGTGAAGAGCCGCGCACCGCTTTGTGTAAGGCCGAAATCTGATCATAAAAAATATCACCACCTCTATCAAAGCGTCGCCATGATTTATCAATGACCTGCTGGACTATTGCTTTACTAATTATTTTATCATCAGCAAAATCAGTGGCGATCTCAAGAATATTCAAAATTTGACGGGCGTCGCCATCAGCCGCGGCGATAATTATTTTTTCAGCGTCTTTGTCCAAGGACAGTTTTTTTTCACCTAAGCCATGCTCGCGATCAGTCAATGCCATGGTGATTAACTGGCTTAAATCACTATCATTTAAGGCTTTTAACACATAAATCCGTGTGCGAGATAACAAGGCATTATTTAACGCAAATGACGGGTTTTCAGTTGTCGCGCCAATAAAAATAATGCTGCCATCTTCAACATGAGGTAAAAAAGCGTCTTGTTGCGCTTTATTAAACCGATGCGCTTCATCAACAAATAAAATTGTGATTTGCTGATTTTTCTTAGCGCGCGCCACAACCTCACGTATCTCTTTCACTCCCGCTAATACCGCTGATAAGGTTTCAAAACAGGCATTCATTCGCGTGGCAATGATTTTCGCTAATGTTGTTTTACCGCTGCCTGGTGGTCCCCATAGGATCATTGAATGCGGCAAGGACTTTTCAATCATGGTGGCCAAGGGTTTTCCCGGTGCCACTAAATGTCGTTGACCGACAAAGGTTTCTAAGCTTAACGGACGCATACGCGCCGCTAGTGGTTGATACGGCGAATGATGTGTCTTCATAGTATTATTGTTTTACGTTGTACTGATCGACAACATCCACACCTTTTGGCGCCTGAAATTGAAATAAGTCATCATTCAACTTTTGATTGAGACGCACATGATGAAAATAAATATCAGAATGTTGACCAACATTACTGTAAAGACTCAAGCGCGTAATTTTGTTATCTCTAAACCACAATCGCACCGATTCAAAACTCTGGCCTGTCTGCTTGGGTTTAAGCAGATAACTGCCATCTCGCTGTTTCGCTACGGTGAAAGTTTTACTAAAATCAATTTGATTGGATGACAGTAATAATATCGGTGTCTGATCAATTTTATGACTTAACTTGCTGATAGTCACTTGTTGCAAACCTGGATCATAAACCCACAGTTTATCGCCGTTGGTAATAATTAATTGTGCTGTTGGTTTGTTTACCTGCCAACGAAAGCGATTAGGACGCGTAATTGCCAGCCGACCTGTTTGAGTTTGTAATACCGTTCCTTGTTGATCATAAACTTTTTCTTCAAAATTAGCGGATAAGCTTTTAATTTGACTAAGATTTTGTTGCAAATCTTCTGCGGCGTTATTGGCTAGCGCTGACAAGGGTAATACTAAACAAAAAAGCCATAGTAAACAATTGGATTGAAATTTCTGCATCATGGATTTTCTCCCGGGATAATGACTTCACGCGATCCATTATTCTGCATTGGACTCACTAAGCCCGCCGCTTCCATTGCCTCTAGTATATTTGCCGCGCGGTTATAACCAATTCTTAAACGGCGTTGTACCAAGGAGATTGAAGCGCGCTTGGTTTCTAACACAATGGCGACAGCTTGATCGTAAAGCGCGTCTTTTTCGCCATCTTCATCGGTATTACTACTTTCTCCAGGTAATAAATTATCTTGATTATCTGTTTCCGACAATATCGCGTCAATATATTGTGGCGCCCCGTTTTCTCGCAGCGCGTTAACCACACGATGAATTTCATCATCGGAAACAAATGGTGCGTGAACTCGCATGGGCACACTTGTCCCTGGTGGCAAGAATAACATATCCCCATAACCCAATAATTGATGCGCGCCCTGTTGGTCAAGAATAGTTCTGGAATCAACGCGAGACGACACACTAAAAGCGATACGACAAGGAATATTGGCTTTGATAAGCCCGGTAATTACATCAACTGATGGACGTTGCGTCGCCAAAATCATGTGAATACCGGCCGCCCTCGCCTTCTGCGCGATACGGGCGATAAGCTGTTCAACTTTTTTACCGACTACCATCATCATATCCGCCAATTCATCAATAATGACAACAATACTGGGCAAGTTTTCTAACGTGACTGTCGGTTGATCGGGCAGAACAAGCGGATCCTCAAGCGGCTTGCCGGCTTTTATTGCCGTTTCAATTTTATGATTAAGACTGGCCAAGTTACGCACACCAATTTTGGCCATTAAGCGGTAACGCCGTTCCATTTCAGCAATACACCAACGCAAAGCGTTTGCCGCTTCTTTCATGTCCGTTACCACCGGTGCCAATAAATGCGGAATATCTTTATAGATTGATAATTCCAGCATTTTCGGGTCAATCATAATCATACGCAGTTCTTTCGGTGTTGATTTGAACAACATCCCCAAAATCATAGCATTCAGTGACACCGATTTACCGGAGCCGGTTGTTCCGGCAACCAATAAGTGCGGCATTTTCTGCAAATCCATGATGACCGGATGACCGGAAATATTTTTTCCCAGAGCGAGTGTCAACGGTGAATGCGATTTTTGATACGCTGAGGCGGATAATAATTCACGCAGATTGACAATATCACGCGATTCATTGGGAATTTCAATACCAATATACGACTTCCCTTGAATCACTTCAACAACACGCACACTGGCTGTTGACATTGATCGCGCCAAATCTTTGTCGATATTGGTGACTTTACTGACTTTCATGCCCGGCGCCAAATCAACTTCAAAACGGGTGACAACTGGTCCTGGTTCAACACCAACAACTTTGGCGTTAATATTGAAATGCTCCAGATGACGCTCTAAGTTTTCAGACATCGCTTCCAGTTTTTCATTCGATTGATAATTATGTTGAACCGGCTGCGCTTTATCGAGTAATTCGATAGGCGGCAATCCACCTTTATAAGGCACATTATTTTTTATTTTATTAGCGACCTTCTGATGGATGATTGTAGGTGTCATACTCGGTACCGGTTCAGGTGGCGCGGCAACCGGTTTTATGAGTTTGGGTTGTTGGCGAATGTCGACTTTTGCCTGAGCCTGCGTGGCTTTTTCTTCTTGTAAACGATTGATTCTGTCAATATTTCGCTGTCTGAGGTAAACAAACGTACGCACCAGCCCCTTGAACAGTAATTTGCTCACATGCGCCCATGATATGCCGGAAAACAGGGTAAAACCAAAGAGGAAAATGGCAAGCAAAAACAATATACTGCCAAAATCATTAAACACATTGACTAAAGATTTAGCAATACCATAACCAATAATACCACCCGATCCCATAGGCAATAGATTTAATCGCGGTTGGAGCAGTATATCACTCATGCCACATATCGCTAACAAGACAATCATAAATCCCAACAAGGACAATACCATATGCAGAATACGTTCCTGACGACTGTGATCCGCTTCTTGCCGCCGATAGATTTCCCAAACTAATACCACTAGCAATAACGGCAGAAGATAAGCCGGATAACCAAAAAGCGACAGCAATATCGCCGCAATTGTGGCGCCAACACGTCCACCAAGATTAGCGATGATACCATTACCGGTATTCACCCAGCTTGAATCGGTATAATGATAACTTAATAGCGCCAACAGCAAATAAAGAGAAATCGCGGCAATTAAAACCAATATCCCCTCTTTAATTCTTGGATAAATAATATTAGAAGTTGCAGCATCACTATCAGATTGGCGATTAATAAATCGCGCCTGACGGTTGCTATTTTCTTTTTTCTGCCTTTTATCAGCCATAACTAATTTTAGTGTCTCGCTTTACTCAATTTAGCTTATGTCGTATTATTTAGTCTAAAGTAAAATACGACAATAATTAATATCATACTGGAAAATTACACATTATGTCTAATAAACAACACCATAAACTTATTATTCTTGGCTCAGGTCCTGCAGGTTACAGCGCCGCTGTTTATGCTGCCAGAGCGAATCTTAATCCTGTAATCATCACGGGTCTTGAACAAGGTGGTCAATTAATGACAACCACCGATGTCGATAATTGGCCAGGCGATGTTGAAGGCCTGCAAGGTCCGGCGTTGATGCAACGTATGTTGGCGCACTGTCAGCGTTTTAACACCCAAGTGATCAATGATCATATCCAACAAGCTCAGCTACAACAATCACCATTTCATTTGATTGGCGACAACAATGAATATACCTGTGACGCCTTAATTATCGCCACTGGCGCGACAGCGCGTTATTTAGGCCTGGCTTCTGAACAAGCCTTTATGGGCAAAGGCGTATCGGCTTGCGCGACTTGTGATGGTTTTTTCTATCGCGACCAGCATGTCGCTGTTGTTGGCGGTGGCAATACCGCGGTAGAAGAAGCGCTTTATTTAGCCAATATCGCCACACATGTCACGTTAATTCATCGTCGGGATAAACTGCGCGCGGAGAAAATACTTCAGGATAAACTGATGCAAAAAGTTGATGAAGGTAAAATCAGTATTGAGTGGGATCATGTGTTAGATGAAGTGCTTGGCGATGATAATGGTGTCACCGGCATACGCATTCAATCGACAACATCTGACCAACACAAAGAATTGACCTTACATGGTGTCTTTATCGCGATTGGACATACGCCAAATACAGGTTTATTTAAAGATCAACTGAAAATGGATAATGATTATATTATCATCAATAGCGGCCTCAGTGGCAATGTAACCGGCACCAGCATTGCCGGCGTTTTCGCGGCAGGTGATGTGACTGATCAGGTCTATCGTCAAGCGGTTACTTCCGCCGGCATGGGTTGCATGGCGGCTTTGGACGCGGAGAAATACTTGGATAGTTTATCGCAATGAATATAAAAAACCCCCGAATATCATTCGAGGGTTTTAACTATAACTAATATTATCTATTACCGATATTATCAATAGCCTCATTTAATACTTCTATATCTGGTTGGGTAATTTGACGAGGAACTTTCTCTTTTCTTGGTTTGAGAACTTTATTGACAGATGGTGGTGTTTCGTCTAATTTGTTATCATCAAGACCAGCAATACGCTTGTAGATTTCTTCACGGTGAATTGAAATATCTGGATGTGCTTCAATCCCAATACGTACACTTTGACCACAAATTTCCAAAATTTTAAACTTCACCAAACATTTACCAACAATGATTGATTCAGAAGCATGACGCGTTAATACTAACATAGTTTATTCTCCTACAAATTATTATTATTATTTATCCGATCAAAATGATCCTTAAATACCCTCTCATACCTTGCGGCATTAACTTAAAAAGCTCCTAAGAAGTGAAAGTAATTGAAATCCCCCCCATTAGGCAACCTTCGAGCGTGATTACACCATACTTTTGTAGTATTGTCAAGCCGTTACCACTATGGGTTGATGATTTTAATGTATCAGTTTGTAACACGTCCTATTTTCAATCCGCCAATCTGAAATACTCTGACAGGTGACAGCAATGTATTAGGGTCAGCTTGATAAGCATCAATGTCATCAATTACGCTTGATAATTTTTCATCGCTACACTCTGTATGAGCCAAGATGCTTTGCCGCATGTTATCCAGAGTCAGATGTAAGAAAGTTTTAGGTGTTGTTAATGTCATTTGGTTATAACAATGTATCTTTAGATCGGTAAATTGTTGCTGTCGTAGTAAGCACGGCAATTTTAAGCCTATGTCGGGATCACCACCGGTTTTACAATAAGTCGTCGTTAAAAGAGACATGCCCTCACTGAAAGCGGCATTAGGCGGATAATGGAAGCTGCCTGAAAAATCAGCATCTTCTACAATCAGTCGGCCACCTTTTGCTAAAGCGGTATAGAATTTGGCGATACACGCTGCCGCGATGGATAAGTGCATTAATAAGAAGCGTGTGTAAATAAAATCAAAACCATGTGGCAAGTCATATTGATTAATGTCAGAGCAGATAAACTCGATGTTGTGAATACCCTGTGCTCGCGCGCGTTTTTTAGCTTGATCAAGCCGTTCATGATTTTGATCTATCGCGACCACTTTACCCTGTTTACCGACTATATCGGCAATCTTACAAGTGATTGAACCAATCCCACAACCAACATCCAACACTGATAAACCTGGTTTTAACCCACATTGCTGTAAAAACTTTAATGAATGATGATCAAATGTATCTTCAAAATATCCTAACCGATTAATGTCCGCGTTTTTGCCTTCTATTGTGTAGTGGTTTTTCATGTGAGTCCTTGCTTATTTGAGCAGGTGAATTGGTATGTCAAAATTTTGAGTATCACTATAAACGCTAATGTAGCTTATTTTGTTTTTTTATCAAGCATTAAACCTAAAAACCACAGTGGTCCCTGAGCCTGTCGAAGGGTAGTCCCTAAGCCTACTTGCCCTGAGCCTGTCGAAGGGTCGCGCTCTCGCTTGACGATCAACCGCGGTTTTTAGGTTAAATTAGCAAAATATAATTGGACAAAATATTCATCATTTGATATGATCACGATTATCTTCGGGGATGGGTGAAAGTCCTAACCGGCGGTGTTTCAACGCGATAATTTATAGTACGTTGATTAGCCCGCGAGCGCTTTTCTTAAGCAGAAAAGGTCAGCAGATCTGGTGTCAGTCCAGAGCCGACGGTTAAAGTCCGGATGAGAGAAGATAAAAAAACTAGCGCTGTTGGTAAAGTAAAATCGCCAACGGCATCTCTTTTGTAAACAATATTTTTTATTGACTTACTTTCTCTCATCGCGTTCTCCGACTTAAGTTTAACTTAAAAATCGCTTTTATGGTGAGTACAATAGAAAAAAACCGTCGGAAAATAATGCGCCACGCGATCGAACTGGCCGCGCGCGGGAAAAACACCGTATCACCCAACCCTGCCGTTGGCTGTGTGATTGTAAAAAATGAACAGATTATTGCTGAAAGTTGGCATCAAGCGGCAGGTCAAGCGCACGCGGAAGTGATGGCGCTAGCGCAAGCTGGCACACAAGCGCGAGGCGCGACGCTTTATCTCACCTTAGAACCCTGCTGCCATTACGGCCGCACCCCACCCTGCATTAACCATGTGATGAATAGCGGTATTAAAAAAATTTATATTGCTTCAATTGATCCAAACCCTAAAGTGAACGGCAAAAGTATCGCGCGATTAGAGCAATCAGGTATTGAGGTGGAAGTCGGATTGTGTGACAGCGACAATAAACATCTTAACCGCGATTATTTTTATTATCACCGTCACCAACGCCCTTGGGTTATTGCGAAATGGGCCATGTCACTTGATGGTTCAATGCAGGTTAATCATCATGATGACCGGCAAATATCTTCATTAGAGTCACAAATTAAAGTCCATCAATTGCGCAATCGTGTTGACGCCCTTGTTATCGGCGCCGGCACAGCAATTACTGATAATCCGCGATTATCAGTACGTTTAGCCGATGTGCATCCAATCCGCCAGCCACAAGCTATTATTTTATCGCGACATGGAAAATTACCTTTAGACTTAACGTTACTCCAACCCGACAGCCCGGTTAAAACAACAGTAGTCACCACCACAGATGTTGATAAAACCTGGCGAAAAATTGTAGAGAAAAATGGCGTGGAAGTGCTAACACTGACAACAACCGCCGCGTCAGATCATCCAATACTTAAACAACAAATTGATCTAAACGCCTTACTCCAGATTTTAGCAAAACGCGGCATGACCTCTATTTTAGTCGAAGGTGGCAAACGTACGCATCATTGTTTTTTTGCCGCTAATCTTATCAATGAATGCCAATGCTATTTAGCGCCAGTCATCATTGGTCCGTGGCAACAAAAAAAGAAATTAGCGCGTATAGACTGTGAATTAATTGGCAAAGATTGGCATTACACCACATTATTAAGCAAGGAGTATTGTTAATGTTTACCGGTATTGTTGAGGGGACAGCTAAAATAAACGCGGTGACAGCTATTGCTGATAAAAAACGATTCGTCATTCATACACCACAATATGATGATGTCACTATAGGCGATAGCATTGCCATTAATGGCGTTTGTCTCACGGTAACACATATTGATAATAACGGTTATAGCTTTGATGTTGTGCCAGAGACATTGCGTCGCAGTAATCTTGGACATTTAAAGATCAATGATATCGTCAATATAGAGCGCGCCATGAAACACAGCAGTCGTATTGGTGGTCATTTTGTCCAAGGTCATGTCGATACTGTTGGTAAAATTGTAAAGTGGCAACAAGTTAATGGCGATCAACATGACTGTTATCTCGCCAAGATTAACATTGATCCAGCCTTTTCCCCTTATTTAGTTGATAAAGGCTATATTACCATTGACGGCATGAGTATTACAATTATAGAAACTGGTAAACATTATTTCACCGTCACCTTTATCCCCCATACCCTGTCAACCACAATCGCTCGGTTTTATACATGTGGCCGTGACGTCAATCTTGAAACCGATATTTTGGGCAAATACATTATTAAATACATTAACAATAACGAGGCCTATCATGCAAAATAATTATAAAACACGGGTTGAAAAAGCCATTTCAGATTTAAAAAAAGGAAAAATTATTTTACTACACGACAATCAGGATCGTGAAAATGAAGCTGATATGATTTTTGCCGCTGAAATGGCCACTGCCGAAAAAGTCAATTTCCTGATTCAACATGGTAGTGGCATTGTCTGTCTGGCTATGACCGGACAACAGGCTAAACGTTTAGATTTATCACTCCTACAAGCGCCGCAAGAAAACAATAGCCAGTTTGGCACACCGTTTACCAAACCAATCGGCGCCAAACAGGGTATTACAACAGGCATTTCTGCTGCTGATCGCGCCCATACTATTTTAACAGCAATGGCTGAGCACAGCAGTCATGATGATTTAAGCTGCCCTGGCCATGTTTTTCCTTTGATTGCCAACGCGCAAGGCGTATTAAAGCGACAGGGGCATACGGAAGGCACAGTTGATCTGATGAAATTAGCTGGATTAAAACCGGCAGGCGTATTATGTGAATTAGTCAACAGTGACGGCAGTGTCGCCAAAGGTGAACAAATTGAACATTTTGCTAAAACACATCAGTTAACACAATTAGATATGGCGGATTTAATCCAATACCGCCTACGGCATGAACCAATTATTGAACTGGTCGCGGAAAGCACGATTACTTTAAAAGACACCGGTATTTGGACAATTTCTATTTTTAACAATCATATCAATCAGAAAAATATCACCGTTTTACATCGCAACACTAGCGGCAAAAAACCTTTGGTCCGAGTCCATTCAGCCTGTTTTACCGGTGAAACACTGGGCTCACTCCATTGCGACTGTCAACAACAGCTGCATGACGCCTTGGCACAAATTGGACAACAAGGTGGCTATCTTATCTATCTTGACCAAGAAGGCAGAGGTATCGGCTTGACAGAAAAAATTCGCGCTTATGATTTACAACATCGTCTGAGTATTGATACCTATGCCGCCAATCGTGAACTTGGTTTTCCTGAAGATCAACGTGATTATATTTCAGCGGTAAAAGTACTGCATTTTTATAAGGAATTTGATGTAAAACTACTGACCAATAATCCTGACAAAGTGGACGCGCTGGAAAAATACGATATTGCCATTGAACAAGTGAATATGAAAATTGCTAGCAATGCTCATAATCATAACTATTTACAAGCCAAAATAAAATTTCGGCAACATAATATTCTGTTAAGCTAATAAGAGGAGAACATATGTCTATCAAACTTGCCATGGTGATGAGCGAATTTAACCAAGCCATCACTGAAAGGTTATTAAAAGGCGCGTTAACACGGCTGGAGCATTATAAATTGCCAGCAAATCAAATACCCATTCTACGCGTGCCTGGCGCCATAGAAATTCCATACGCCGCGCAACAACTCTTAGAGCGGCAAAACTATGATGCCATTATTGCTTTGGGCGCGGTAATACGCGGCGAAACCAGTCATTACGACAGTGTTTGCCAGCAAGTGAGTTATGGTTGCCAACGTCTGATATTAGATTACAAAACACCTGTTATTTTCGGCGTGCTGACCACTGAAAATGGTGAGCAAGCCTACGCTCGTAGCGGTGGTAATCATAGTGATAAAGGCGCTGAAGCTGTTGACGCGGCGATGGCAATGATTAACATGAAACAGCGATTAGAGTCTGTTTAAACTTTCCCTTGTCATTCCCGCGCAGGGGCTCTGCGCGGGAATGACGGGGGAATGATTACCACTTCACTACTATATTATTTTATACGGTATCACTCGCGGCCATGGCATAAATAGCCGGTAAATTACGAAAATAATGCTGATAATCTAATCCACAACCAATGACATATTTATCCGGCACCGGCAAGGTATAAAAATCTAACTGCGCTAAACCGTTAGGGGCACGCCTTTCATGCTTATCCACCAACGCGGTAACATAAACTTCACTGGCACCAACTTTAAAGCAATAATCTTTTATCAATGTCAATGTGATGCCGGTATCTATAATATCTTCAATAATCACCACACACTGTCGCTTTAAATCAAAACATGGTTTGTTTAGCCATTGAAAATCGCCACCTTCGGTAGCTATCCCATAACGTGATGTTTGAATACAATCTATCCGCAAAGGAAAATTCAAACGCGGCATCAATTGTCCTCCCACAACTAATCCACCATTCATCACACATAAAAATATCGGATTTTTACCTTTAACCTTTGCTGTAATCTGTTCGGCTATTTTATCTAAGGCGTTATTGATATCTTCTTTACTGTAAAGCAATTCCGCGCGTTGTAAAATACCATCATATTTTTCATTATTCATTTCTATACTAACTCCATCATAGCGTTATGAGCTTGCCGCCATCGCGCTGTTTGTCTTAATTGCTCAATGCTATAACGTTGATGATGACGCATTTTTACTAAACGCTGTTGTGACTTTTCATCACGACAGTCTCGCAATTTATCTATCACTTCTAACACCGCAGGTCTATTATTACATAATAAAACCATATCACAGCCAGCTTGTAAAGCTTGTTGACAACGTCCTAAGGCGTCACCGCCACTGGCAGCTGCCGCCATATTCATATCATCGGTAAAAATGGCGCCGTGAAAACCCAATTGATGGCGGAGAATATCTTGTAAACAAAATTTTGAACAACTCACAATAGACTTATCCAGTTTTAAAAACTGAATATGCGCCACCATCACCGCGTTAATACCCTGTTTAATGATTGTGGCAAACGGCAGTATACTTTCTTTCATCGCTTTATCTTCAAACGTCAAATCACACACTGGTAAACTCAGATGAGAATCAATATTCACACAGCCATGACCCGGAAAATGCTTGATAACTGCCGCCATCCCGGCTTCACGCATCCCGTCAATAAACTGTCGCGCCAATTCAATCACAACCGTAGGTGCTTTATTAAACGATCGATTCCCGACAACATTATTCATGCTACGATCCAAATCCACTACCGGCGCGAAACTGAAATCAATATCACAAGCTAATAACTCGGCAGCCATCAGCCAAGCGCATTGCTTCGCCAAATAACCGGCACGATTGGCGTCATTTTCATAAATCTGACCCAATACGCCCATCGGTGGCAGACGAGTAAAATCATCAACAAAACGCTGTACCCTGCCGCCCTCCTGATCCACAGCAATAAGCAAAGCCGGATTCACTTGACGAATCTGTTCTACCAACACGTTGAGTTGCGCGCGTGACTGATAATTGCGTTTAAAAAATATCACACCACCTACCAGCGGATGTTTGAGCAACAATTTTTCTTCATCAGTCAATGACAAAGCTACTACATCAATCATTAATGGACCAAGCATGATTGTACTACCTCCAGGTTTCTAAAACTTCTTTAACAAAAGGCACCGTAAGACGCCGTTGATAAGATAATGATGCCTGCTCCAGACGGGTTAAGGTTTGCATCAATGTCTGCATATCACGCTTCTGATGTCGTAATAGAAAATCAATTGTTTTGCCAGGCAATTCGAACCCATGCTGTTGCGCATAATTTTTGAGCGCATCACGCTTGCTTGTTTCGGCAAGCGGTTTGACTTCAAAAACTACCCCTGACTGCAATCGAGATGTTAAATCTTTAAGTGAAAAATCCAGCTGTCTTGCCGGTTTGCCAGCAGCAACAATTAACTTACTGTCATTATTATCCTGTAAACGATTATAGAGATTAAAAATCGCAATTTCCCAATCTCTGGCCCGATGTTTATCCGCGACTTTATTCAATAAATCTACATCATCAAGGCAGATTAAACTAAACGCATCCACATTCTCAAGTAGTTCTGGCATAAAATCATCAATCTTATTGAAAGATAAATAAAAAACACGCCGCCCATCATGATGACTTTGATGGCAACACGCTTGCAAAAGATGTGTTTTGCCCACCGCGGGCTTACCCCATAAATAAATAAAACGCTCGTGGTTATCGGGTCTGATGAATGTGTTTAAATAAGCTAATAACTGTTTATTACTATCGCCATAGAAATCTTCAAAACGTGAAAACTTGTTGAGATGAAAATTAAATGCAAGTTGTTGCATCATAATTTTTTATCATCAGTCGCGTTATAATAGGCTGTATGGGTATAATAGGTAATAAGATGGCGCAATAACACCATAATAACCGCGGCCACAGGCAAAGCAATAATAATACCAACAAACCCAAGCAGCAACCCACCGGCGGCAATCGCGAATATTACCGCGACCGGATGTAATCCAATGCGATTGCCCACCAAAGAAGGTTGTAAGACATAGCTTTCAGCAATATGTCCAACAGCAAAGACAATACAAACCCCTAATAAATGCTGCCAGGTATGAAATTTTATCGCGGCAACAATTAAAGAAACACCAAACCCAATAATAAATCCCAGATAAGGCACAATGCTTAATAAACCGGCGGCAAAACCAATTAATAATGCCGTATCTAGGCCAACAATTGTTAAGCCGATAGCATAGAGTATCCCCAAACCCAACATCACCAATAGTTGACCACGAAAAAACGCGGCTAAAACCTCACCACATTCATTTATCATTGCCACTATATAATCTTTTTTCGCGCGTGGCAGCAATTTCATAAAATTTGTTGTTAATGTTTGCCAATCACGCAGGATATAAAACGTAATGACAGGAATAAGCACCAGATTTGCCAGTACTTCAATAAACACTCTACCCGAACGCATTACCGTCGACCAGACATGCTTTGCCATATTCCCGCCTGTTTGCAAATAGCGAAAAATATCTTTTTTGATGAAATTCATATCCAAATGCAGATTAAATTTAGTTTGCACCCATGTTAATATCACTGGAATTTTATTAATTAAAATCAATAATTGTTTTTCCAAGAGTGGTATCAAGACAATAAGTATCGCGCCTAATATAATTAAACCAAAAATAAAAATAACGGTAATGGCTACTATACGGGGTGTTTTAATTTTACACATAAAGCTAACTAAGGGATTCAGTATATAAGCAAGAATAATGCTAAAACATAACGGTAACACAATTGGTGATAATAGATATAACAGCACAACAAAAATCAGTGTCGCTATTGTTAATAATAAATGTCTTAGTGTAATTTGATTCATATTAGGAGATTATCCTAAAAAAGTAGCATAAAATCGATAGATATCGGTATAAAAGCAAAATTTTTGTCTATTTACGACCATAGTTATCATTAATAACTCCATTAAAATGAATATAAAAAATGTT
>JBCCYM010000021.1:0-23970 GCA_039190005.1 Pseudomonadota bacterium | reverse complement strand
CCTTGCGCTTGAGCTACATATCGTAAAGCAATCAGTAATGGTTCAGATTCTTTAGTTTGTTGAAATTGCTCAAGTGCTGTTTGTAAATATAAGTTAGCAAATTTTTTATCATGGAGTTCATCAATAATAAAATGATCATAACTTTGTGTCAGTTGGTTTAATTTTTCTCTTCTTTGCTTATTAGTCATGGCTTATTTCCTCATTAAATGCTTGCCAATATTGCTTAGCTTTTTCAATGTCCCGCTTTTGAGTACGTTTACTACCGCCAATAAGTAACAAAATAATTGATGTTTTATACTCACCAAAATAAATACGATAACCTGCTCCAGTATGTATTCTCAATTCGTAAATAGCCTTATCTATTCTTTTGCAGTCACCATAATGCCCTAACTTTAAATAGTCCAATCGCACAGCAATATTTGCTTTGATTTTTTTATCCCTTAATTTGTTGAACCAATTAATAAAAGGTGATTTACCCGTTGAACGATAATATATTTCTAATCTTTTCTTTACCAATTGTTGGTTACCTAAAAATCTTCCTAAAACAGATTGTAGCATTAAAACTACAAAATACAAGAATTACTTGCTTATTTTTTCTAGCTTTTTTATTTCTTTTAGTAAAGAATAGACAAAATACCTTAATTTCAGAATTTGATATGCCTCTTAACAAAACCGGCAAAGTAAAAATACCGTCAGGTAAAATTGGACTAGCCGATATTACTATTTATTTTGAAACTTATACATCACAGCCCTATTCCAGCAAAAAACCTACACTTATTTTTTTACATGGTGGTCCCGGCATTGTTGACCATACTATGTATGTCCCTTTTTGGTCACAGTTAACCGATGTCGCGAATATTGAGTTTATTGATCTGCGTGGACATGGTCAGAGTGGCGGGCATGAATTAGCTTACCAAGATACCTGGTGTCTTAGCCAATGGGCGGATGATGTTGTTGCCTATTGTGACGCTAAACACATAGAGCATCCGATTATTGCTGGCTTTTCCTTTGGCGCCTGGATAGCTTATGCCTATCTCATCCAACATCCGCAACACGCTAAAAAAATTATTTTTGTCAATGGCGAACCATGGGTAAATGTCGCATTGCGCGCGGAAAAATTTAAGGCGCGGGCGATAGAGACAGCGACAAAACAAGGCAAATCGGATCCGCTTGCGTATGGTAAACAAGTGAAACAAATTGTGATGGATTTAAGAGACATTGCTTTGACGAAAAAAAGTTCGGCTTCGGACACCGCTCAACTGTATGTCGAACACTGTCTGCCTTTATTTTCCAATACGCCGTATACCAAAGAAGAACTATCAACATGCCTTAGAAAAAACACGGATTTATGGCACTATTTTGATACCAATGAATATTACCGCTTTGATTATCGCCAACAATTAAACGCGCTTAAATTAAAATTAGGTAATTTGAAACAAAAGCGACAACATATTCCTGAAATTTACATGATTGCCGGCGAATACGATCCTGAGCATCCTGCTGAAGGCACTGAAGATGCCTCCAATCGTTTAGGTGAATACGCTAAACATGTTGTTATTGCTAATACCGGCGATCCGGTTTATCGTGATAGACCAGATATTTCATTGCAGATATTAAAGCATTGCGTCTCGGGTTCTTTTTAAACCTAAAAACCACGGTTGACGGAAAATAAACTCAAAACAGTAGAGAAGAAGCGAGTAGATTTAATAAAAAAGCTTAATGAGCGTAATTAAGTTCACGACAAAATTAAACGTGACAATAAAATCCGGGGCTTATTATAATACTTTAACTTTGCTATTCAAACGACTTTTATGACGCGCGGCTTTATTCTGCTGGAAAATACCCTTGTTAACCATTGAATCAATAACCGGTACCGCTTGTTTGTAAGCCGCTTGCGCTTGTTCAGCGTCTTTTGCCTTAATCGCCGCGTCAACTTTTTTGATAGCGGTACGCACTTTTGAACGTAACGCTTTATTACGCTCACGATTTTTCTCTGCTTGTCTTACCCGTTTTTTTGCTTGGGGTGAATTTGCCACGTATTTTTCCTCACTCATTTATTCAGGAATACGTCCCTGAAAATAATTATTATGCTATCGATTTCGAGTAAATTTACCCGAAAAGGGACTTATTTTTATCCGTTTTGCCGGAAAAGTCAAGCATTATTTACGACTCTGACCGCTCTTATCATGTAAAAACGGCGCTAATCAATAAATAAATCTGTTTCGCTAAAGCATTTAGCCTTTTTTACCAGGATGCTGGCCAGACTTCTCTATTAAGTAGTAAAGCAGGTCCATTTCAGGGGCAGGTAAATTAAGCTGGGTCACGGCCGCGGATAGTTGTCCGCGATGATGGGTGGCATGATTAAACACATGATGGAGTGTTGCCAGATAAGGCGTAACGCGCGTCCTATTATTGACATGTCGTGTTTCGATGAATTCTGGCAGTGACGCTGGATTAAGCTGATCAACAAAGGCTATCCACTGATCACATTGAGTCAACAACATATTTTTACCATCAATATAATTATCGAAACTTTTATCATACACGGATTGAAATTGATGGGCTTGATCCGCGAAACGACAGAACCAGATCTTATCACCAAAGTAAAGGTGATTTAAGGTACCATGAATACTCTTAAATACTAAACCACGCTCGGCAAAATAGTCTTGTTCATCAATTTGATCCAGTGATTTGAACAACACTTGATAGGCCCATTTATGATAGCGGGCAAACTGTTGATAGAGTTCCATACCTATACCTAGTAATATAAACTGCTGTGATAACACCCCCATTGTATGCCGTAGTGGTATAAAGTCAATACTACATCATTTGCAGCTGGAGGCTTTGCGCGTAACGGATAAATGAATGAGAGACGGATATTTTAGATGGGATAGCCCATTAGTTTTATTTGAGATAATATTACCTATTACCTGATATATTTTTATGATATTCTAATATTTGTAGCATGTTATTTTACCATACTTAAGCAAAACCATGGCCATTGCCCGCTCTAATGAATATTTAGCAAGCCTTATTAATGAACTTAGAAAACTCACCAATGAAACTGAATGGGTCGAGTTTAAACGAAATAATTCAAAACCAGACGAAATTGGTGAATATTTATCAGCACTAGCCAATTCAGCCGTATTATATGGAAAAGTTGCAGCTTATATAATTTGGGGTATAGACAATGACTCTCATGAAATTATTGGCACTCATTTCAAACCAGGTGAAATCAAGGTTGGAAATGAAGAATTAGAAAATTGGTTATTAAGACTTCTGTCACCCAAAATAAACTTTCATTTTTATACTTTGGAAATCAATGACCTTGCCGTTGTTTTGTTGGAAGTTGGAGCAGCTTTCCGTCACCCTGTTCGATTTAAAAACGATGAATTTATTCGAGTTGGCTCATATAAGAAAAAATTGAAAGATCATCCAGAAAAAGAGCGTAACCTCTGGCGAGCTTTCAATCAATTCCCTTTTGAAAAAGAAATCGCCGCAGAAAATGTCAGCGCTGAAGATCTATTACGTCTACTCAATTATCCAGCTTATTTTGATTCGATTAAATTACCGTTACCAGAAAACCGCGCCGGTATTCTGGACGCACTTAACTCTGAAGAAATAATTATGAAAGCAAAATCAGGATATTGGAATATCACTAATTTTGGCGCGGTTTTATTCGCAAAAAAATTTTCTGACTTTAGGCATCTAAAGCGTAAAGCAGTTCGCGTTATTCAATATAAGGGAAACTCCAAGGTGGAGACAATTCGTGAAGAATCAAATGATCAAGGTTATGCCATAGGATATGAAAATTTGGTTAAAACAATTATGCAGCTTATTCCAAGCAATGAAGTAATTGAAGACGCCTTTCGTAAAAAAGTATCAATGTTTCCCGAACTAGCAATTCGTGAGCTTGTTGCGAACGCGATAATTCATCAAGATTTTCATATTAGAGGTAGTTCCATTATGATTGAGTTATTTGCTAATCGTATCGTGATCACAAATCCTGGATTACCCCTTGTTGATACAGATCGTTTTTTAGATTATCCACCTAAATCCCGTAATGAAACGATTGCTTCATTTATGCGTCGTATCAATATTTGTGAAGAGCGTGGTACAGGTATTGATAAAGTTATCTCTCAAATAGAAACCTGTCATTTACCGGCACCTAAGTTTGAAACCATAGCTGAACATACGCGTGTAACGTTATTTGAAAAAAAACAATTTAAGGATATGAGCAAGTCAGAAAGAATACAGGCTTGTTATCAACATGCCGGTTTACGGTATGTTAATGGTGAATATATGACAAATACCACACTTAGAGAACGCTTTGATATAGAGCCAAAAAACAGTGCCATGGTATCGAGAGTTATTGCCGACGCCATTAATGCGAGGCTAATCAGGCGCATTGATGAAGATGGTATAAGTAAAGCTAGAAAGTATTTACCTTGGTGGACATAGAAACCAGTAAGATTTGACTGGGAGTGGTTAATAGTGCATGTAATTTATAAAAAATTATATATATATCAACAGGTTGTAGATTTGACTGGGATTTGACTGAATAAACAAGGGTGATTATCATAACAATCACCCTTATTACTAGGTATAAGGATACCCTGAAATATATGATTTACATTACTTCACTCAAAATAGCACTTCCTATCACTTGTTTAGAGACATTGACCTTTCTAAATCTATATTCATAGATAGCTCACTCTCTTCGCGATCGTATATTGCGTATTTTAAATATCTAACTAGTTTTATTTGCTTAGTGGGATGATCATACAATTAAGGGTAAAATACAATCCACCGCAACATTCTGATTAGTAATGATAATTTTTTATAAATTTTCCCAAAACCTTTTTTCAGCAGGAGAAATATTTTTCTCGGATAAGTACCTATTGGCAATTTGGCTAAGTTGATTTTCCGCTTCGCTTTGTAAAACCTTATCTTCGATATGGTTTAACGCATCTTTGATACGATTGCAGCGGTGATTAGTTTTAAATTGACTAAAATAGTATTGAGCAAGCGCTCGGGGCAAACGCGAATCGACATCAATCGCGCATATATTCTTTTTGTCTTCGGTATTAAGCCCTAAATTCACCAGTTCACTTACCACCGCCATATGACCAACATGCGGCAAATAATAGTCCAGATGCGCGATTGTAGAAAAAATCATCTCAAAACTATGGGTAAAATTCTGATTTAGCCCTTTTTTCATATCATCATTATCATGCGCTTTCATCAGACCACCGTAAGATAAAATACCAAAACCAGTACAATCCTTTAATGGCGCGATTACCACGTCCATGTCCATAATATTTTTTTCCGACACGCCTTTTAAATTCAGGTGTACGGTGTGTTTTACAATAGTCATAGGTCTATAGTTAAATAATTATCATCACGATAATACAGCTGCAATGATACAAAACTTGCTTGTGGCAATTTAGGCTTAATCGCGGTTACTATCTTTTTAAGAAGCAACTGCGTAAAGGCGTCATCACGATGAGGTTTTCTTAACAGCCAAACGTTTATCATGATATGACTGGATCGATACTGATCAGCCGGATAAGCGCGCGACTTACATATCCCCGCCGAGGCGTCAAGCGAATTAATCGTCGCTTCAATACAGGCAAACAATTCATCGGCATTGATAGCTAAATCACTTGAATACTTCAGTTCTACATGGGGCATTGTTTACTTCTCTATTCACTGTTTTTTTCGCTCATGCAATACAGAATCAATATCTTCACTTGGCAACGCTTCGTATTGCGGCAAATTATCGGTAATTTCATACCAAGGTGATTTCGACGCAACAAAAATATGCGCGATCGGTCGACTGCCTGGGTCTTGTTCAAGACCACCAATCGGTAGCCCGATATAATCTGGTCTGTCATCATACAGGCTAATTAGATTGGAGCCACATATTTTACAAAATGTTTTTATTACAGTTTTCGAAGAATAGTACTTGGATAAATGTTCTTCCCCTTTTGTCCAGCTGAAATGTTTGCTTTCCACCGTGCAACGTGTTCTGAATACCGTGCCATGCCATCTTCTGCACATCAAACAGTGGCAATTAACAATGGGACCAATAGGGCCATTAATTTCATAGGCAATCGCACCGCACGCGCATTGACCAGTTAATTTTTTCAATTTGAGTTCCTCTTGCTTAAAATCTTAGCCTTCAAGCAATGATAGCTATTCTTTACTTATATCACAGCACAACAATAATTTCCATAATACATTTACACAAAATTTCTTAAAGTTTATGATCATTCTTTTCAATATTGACGATCCATCATGAAATATTCTGCTGTATTTTTTCATGCCGGTTTTTAGTTACCAGCTTGTTCTTAATAGACTATACTCAATAAAATGAAATCACAATAATGATATGTGGGACGAAGTATTAAATCTTATCAATCACAAGATAACACCACAAAAGGCTGTGGCCTATTGGGGCGGCGATGTTGATTCTATTGTGCTAATCAGCACAGGTGTGAATCTGGTGTATCGCTTTCACTGTCATGGCAACAGGTATTATTTACGCGTCACCCATCATAAACTTAGATCAATGCGTGAACTAGAATCCGCGTTGGCTTTTCAAGATTATTTAGCGCGTTCAGGCATACCAGTGTGTCAACTGATTTGTTCTCAACGCGGAAATCAAATCGAATCGATACAACAAGGAGAAAATACTTTTCTCGCCCACGTGTGCGCGGAAGTCAGAGGACAAGCCATAGATTTTAATTCACCCAACGCGTCACTTTACCAAAATTGGGGCAAAGCGTTAGCAAGATTGCATGATGTATCAGCGCGTTTCAAATCTGAGGATTTTAAATATGGCTGTTGGGCGCAAGAAGTGATTGAATTAAATGATTATTGCGAACATGAAAAGCAATATATTCAAGTAGAATTAAAGAAAGTGATCGATTATCTGAGCCATTATTCACAGAACCCTAAAAATTATGGTCTGATTCATGGTGACCATCGAAAAGGCAATGTGTTCACTGACGGCGAACACGTGTATTTTATTGATTTTGACTTGCCACGTTTTTGTTGGTTTATGGATGATATTAGTCGTCCGTTTTTTAGCAGCATCGTACAAGATCATCAAAATTGGCAAGACAAGCTGACATTCTATTTAAAAGGCTATTTTTCAATTCAATCTTTAGCGCGAGAATTAGAAACTTTTCCCTGGTTTATCCGCTATAAACTGTTAAGCATGTATCTTTGGACCAAAAATAATTGGAAAAATGACATCATGCCAGGCGGTCATCACACACGAAATTGGTTGAATTTATTGTTTAATAAAATTATTAACCAGGAATGGTTAAAGGATTTAAAAACACAATTGCCTCGCTAACGCAATGGGTCTATCGAAATTTAAATTGTAACTTCCCACTTACGCATCAATGACAAGCGGCTGTTGCTGTGATAAGCAATGAATAGCGCCCAATCCCCAGATAAGATCGGTTGAGTTAATCGGCACAATAGCCCGATCCGGGAAACAAGCCGCTAATATGTTGAGCGCCACACGATCGTTCGCGTCATTGAATGTTGGCACCAAAACCACTTTGTTGGCGATCAGGAAATTAGCATAGCTTGCTGGCAGGCGAGTATCATCAAATCGTCGCGCCGAAGGCATGGGCAGTTCAACCACATTCAGCAGTTTTCCATCTTGATCTTTTGCTTGTTTAAGCTGTTGAAGATTGGCTTGTAATTTGGCGTAATTCTCATCCCGTCGGTCTGTTTCTACCACGGTTATAACCGTATTGTCATTGACAAAGCGGGCGATGTCATCAATATGACCATGGGTATCATCACCGACAATACCATGATCCAACCAGATAACTTGTGAAACAGCAAGGTAATCGGCAAATAGTTGCTCCATGTCGTCACGAGTGAGCAACGGATTACGGGCTTGCGTTTTACTGAGCAAGCATTCCGTGGTGGTCAATAATGTCCCCTTGCCATTGACATCAATCGCGCCGCCTTCTAGGGTAACACGCGTGGTTTTGCCTTGTTTTACCACTGTCGGTTGAATAATTTGCGCGCCGATACTATCGGCAATGGCGCTAGCGACCTTATCGTCCTTATCGTAATCAGCGTATTTCGCCCAGGCATTGAAGTGCCAATCTAACAAAAGATAAGCGTGTGCTTCTAAATTATGATTTATTAATATGGTCGGACCACTATCACGCAACCAAGCGCGGTTAGTTGCCACCGGATAACTATCCACTTGCGACAAATCGACATGGTTGCGTTGCAGTATCGTTTCAACCGCTTTAATCATCGCCTGGTTCGGCACCAACAAGCGCACACGCTCACTGGTCGTTAATACACGAATTATCTCGGCATACACCCAAATAATCGGCGCGAATTTATCCGGCCAATCTTCTTCATTGCTGGGCCAGGCTAACCAGGTGGCCTCATGTGCTTGCCACTCGGCCGGCATAAAAAAACCTTGTTTGGCAGGCGTCATCTTCAACTAGTTATTTCCTTGCGGATGGGTGAGTAAGTTAGCGTAATAATCAATACGACGATCGCGAAGAAACGGCCAGTTGCGTCGTGTCTCTTCGATTAGCTTTGGTTCTACAGTTGCCATCACAATGGTTTCGCTTTGCGCATCGGCTTTGGCAATGATCTCACCAAAGGGATCGGCAATAAATGAGCCACCCCAGAACTCAATCCCCTCACCGGCAAGTTGTTCATGCCCCACACGATTAACTGAAGCGACATAAATGCCATTGGCAATGGCATGACTGCGTTGTATGGTTTCCCAAGCGTCGCGTTGCTTTTCACCATACACCGCTTTTTCGCTGGGATGCCAACCGATAGCAGTGGGATAAAACAACACTTCAGCGCCCTGCAAGGCTGATAATCGCGCCGCTTCCGGAAACCATTGATCCCAACAAATGAGTGTGGCAATACGTCCCTGCGGGATATCAAAATGGGTAAAACCAGTGTCGCCCGGAGTGAAATAATATTTTTCGTAAAATAAGGGGTCATGGGGGATATGCATTTTCCGATAAATACCACCCAGATTGCCATCCGCTGTGAGTAAGGCGACGGTATTGTGATACACACCGGCAACGCGCTTTTCAAATAGTGGCACAACAATGGTCATGCGTGTTTCTTTTGCCACTTGTCCCAGTGTTTTAGTTGTCGGACCGGGGATAGGTTCAGCAAGCTCAAATAGATCACTGTCGTGTTGTTGACAGAAGTACTGGCTCATAAACAGCTCAGGCAAACACGCCACTTTCGCGCCTTTCTGACTGGCTTCTTTGAGCATGGTGATTGCTTTATCGAGATTTTCCCGCGCTTGATTGCTGCAACGCATCTGTATAAGCGCGATATTGTAAGCGGTATTGGACATCATCGTAATTTGTCTTATATGGTTAGTCATCCCTGCTTCCTCCCCAGTCATTCCCGCGCAGGCGAGTCCCTTCGACAAGCTCAGGGTACAATCTGGAGAAAAAGCTACAGGCATAAACATTTTTCTCCTGGATTCCCGCCTGCGCGGGAATGACGAGAGAAAAATATTAATTATAATACACAGTCTTGTACTTGTTTCCACTCACCTATTGTCAGACTCATTGAAACACGGTAAACCTATCATATTTTTAACGATGTCACAAATCTTTGATGCTCAAATACCACGCCTATTTCACATAAACATCAAAGCGACTGCTGCGACCGGATAAGATAAAGCTGGGTTGTAATGAGGTCAAGCTTTTCGCCAAACGAGGACGTTTAAGCACCACCCGTTGTGTTGCACAATTCATTGCTGACAATAACAAATCATCAGCATCGTTATCGTGTCCGAGTAACGATTGCAGCACTTGCATCTCTTTTTTGACTAAAGCGCTTTTGGAACGTTGAGGAAACATTGGGTCGAGATAAACAACATCGGGTTTGTCGTCATCTTTGATCTGCCGCAAATAAGCAATACTATCGGTTTGTATTAAGGTCATACGGTTGACAATATCAGCAATACACTTATCTTTGCTCGCTCGTGACAAACCATCTTCGAGTAGCTTAATCACGACGTCTGAACGTTCTAATAATATAACTGAACACCCCAAACTGGCAATGATAAAGGCGTCATTGCCCAGTCCAGCCGTCGCGTCAATGACCTTAAGCGATTTACCGGCTTTTATACCAATTGCTTTTGTCAACATTTCCCGACGCAATTGTCGCTGGCGATACACTTGTTTTGGTGATAAAAAATCAACACAAATTTCCAACTGCTGCCACTGCAAGCATAAACGGTTTTCTCTGTTTTTAAGTTGGCATGTCGGCATGTTTTTTATATAGTTATAAAGCTTATATTATTATAATGCAAAATACTAATTTTCTCATGCGCTAGAGGAGTAGAACCATAGATTACGATATTATTATCATTGGCGCCGGTGTTGTCGGTTTAACACTCGCGGCTTTATTACAAGACAGTGGTTCGCGCGTTGCCGTGATTGATCACGGTGATTTGCCAACCATGCCTGAAGACAAATCATTACATCAACGCGCAGTGAGCCCAAGCAATTATAATTTGTTGCAATCGCTTGGCGTTGATGCCGCATCATTGGTCGCGGCGCCTTATCGCCATATGTCGGTTTGGGACGCGGTATCTCACGGCGCCATCGACTTTTCAGCGCCGATCTCAGCACAAAACGCATTAGGCTATATTATCGATATGCAAGAACTGCGCTATCAGCTATATGATCACATCAAAACACAAGCGCGTATTGAACTCTTAACGCAGGCGACATGTCGGCATCGTATTTATACAGGTAAAACAAACACGCTGCATTTGCGCGATGGTAAAATCATTTCCGCTAAATTAGTGGTGGGCGCTGATGGCGCTAATTCATGGTTACGCCAACAGGCTAATATTGCCTGGTCAGGACACAGTTATCATCAACACGCTTTGGTTGCCAATGTCCGCTGTGAAAAAGCGCATCAGCAAACAGCCTATCAATGTTTTTTAAATGATGGTCCACTTGCCTTTTTACCATTGAGCGATCCCTATCAATGCGCGATTGTTTGGACAGGTGGCGATGAAAAAATGCATCGTCTACGCCAGCTTGATGAAGCAACATTTAATCCTATTTTAACCGACGCTTTTCAACATCGATTAGGCAAAGTGACCACAATCAGTCAACGCGCTACTTTTCCATTACGCATGTACCACGCGGCACATTATGTCCAACCCGGCTTGGCACTTGCCGGTGACGCCGCGCATATCATCCATCCCATGGCGGGTTTAGGCTTGAATTTAGGTTTATTAGATGTCGCTTATCTGGCAAAACAGTTGAAAAAAGCCATGCAACAAAGCAAAAATATTGGTGACTATACGGTATTACGCCCCTATGAACGCTACCGTTACAGCGAAAATAAACAGGCCCTATTATTTATTAATGAATTAAAACAGGCTTTTTGTCATGGTGACAGCTATAAACGTAAACTCTGCGCTTATGGTTTTAATCTCATTAATCGCTGCCCGCCTATAAAACACTATTTTATTGACTTAGCTATTTAAACTTAAAAATCATGGGAGGAAATATGACGCAAACCAAAATGATATCTGATTTTTCGATTGTCCTTATGACTCGACATCTTCATGAACAGGCCAGTTTTTATCAAAATACACTCGGGCTGGCACTGATATTCGATAACCAGGATACCATTGGTCTCGGTCGCGATAAACGATTATTTGTTATTTTGAGAAAAGACACAGCTGAAGATAGTCATCACCTTGCCGAACAAAAAGGACCGGTTATTATGACTTTCAAATGTCAGGGCGATATTGATGATACGATTAAAAAAATTAAAGATGACGGTTATAAGGTACGGGATACATTAAAACTGCTTGAACACAACGCCCATTACCTGTTCATCGAAGATTATGATGGCAATGAAATATGCCTGGATTTTCCCTGTGCCTCTGGCAAAGACGCGTAACAAGCATTTGACATTATTTTGCGACTACTTTAGTATGCGTTCATACCTAACTTGATTGTCGCGACAATAAAAACAAATGATTGATTACATCTTACATCTTGATGATAAACTCGGACACCTGGTCGCGCATTATGGCCATTTATCCTATTGTATTATTTTCCTGGTGGTATTCGCTGAAATCGGCATTATTTTTATGCCTTTTCTGCCGGGAGACAGCCTACTATTCGCTGCTGGCATGATTGCCTCGCATGGCGATTTATCTATTGGTTTATTAACCGTATCCTTAATTATCGCGGCAGTACTTGGCGGCATGTTAAGTTACTGGACGGGTAATTTTATCGGTCATCTGTTGTTTAAAGACGATGACGCGGTGTTTTTTAAAAAGCGTTACCTTAATAAAACACACAATTTCTTTGCTAAATATGGCGGCAAAACACTGGTGATCGGGTTTTTCATGCCCTTTGTCCGAACCTACGCGCCATTTGTCGCCGGCGCCAGTCAGATGCGTTTTTGGCAGTTTTTAAGCTATATTATCCTGGGTGCTTTTGGTTGGGTCATGTTGGTACTCTATATCAGCTTTTTCTTTGGCAATGTTAAATGGGTAGCCGCTAATTTTTCTATCGTTATTATCCTTATCATCATCGCTTCTGTGAGTTTACCGACGGTACATTGGTTACGTCATCGTCATAAAGTAAAAAAACAGCAATTGAAATAAACTACCCATATATGAATGCCGCTGAGTTTTAAATTAGAATAAGTATTGATGCCTTATTTCACGCATTGTAAAAATTTTTCCATACATTATGAACGCAATGGTGATCCAAGCAAGCCACGCTTGGCCTTGATTGCTGGATTAGGACGTGACAAGCATGTGTGGGATAAAATACTACCGGCGTTGTTACCAAACTATAGTATTCTCTGCATGGATAATCGCGATGCCGGCAAAAGCGACGCGGCATTAACTGATTACTCCATTCAAACCATGGCTGATGACTTACAATATCTGCTCGAAGGATTAAACTTCTTTCCCTGTACCTTAGTAGGCCACTCCATGGGCGGATTTATTGCCATGACATTAGCCTATCAGGCATCCAAATTAGTAAATAAACTGATCATATGTAATGCCGGTTCACATCAATCTGAATTCGGCAAAGGCTATTTGAACAGTCGTATCCAATGGATAGAAGACAGTAAACTATCTTATAAAGCGAGAATGACGCGTATTATTCCCTGGCTGTACGGTAAAGCCTATCTCGCGCGGGGAAATAACTATCAAAATTTACTGCAATCCCCCGGTAATTTACCAGCCAAAGAAAATTTTATCCGCCAAGCCCACGCCTGCCTCGATTATGATATTCGCGATCATTTAAGCGCGATAGGCTGCGAAGTTGAGGTTGTGACCGGCGATGAGGATAAAAGAATTACACCAACTGTTGCCAAGCAATTAGCGCGACAATTACCACAAGCAAAATCAACCATTCTCGCCGGCATCGGTCATGTGATACCGATTGAAGCGCCGGAAGCATTGATCGACATTATTAATCAAAATGTAAAAATTAGATAGAAATGAATTTGCCAACACTTGATTTTTATCTTGATTAATGTAGAATGCTCACTCTGTTATAAGATGTCCCCATCGTCTAGAGGCCTAGGACACCACCCTTTCACGGTGGTAACAGGGGTTCAAATCCCCTTGGGGACGCCACACCCTATCAATTCAGCCTATTGGCAAACGTAGGCGATGGCCACCGAGAAGATGTAGATGTAAGTGATACACTTCTTGACCACCATCATCTAGACAATTAATCACCGTTCGATAACCTGATTCGGCAATATTAAATTTTGCCGCTAGCAGCTTCGCTGTTTGTAATAATTTGCCCACAATAGGCATATCGTCATTGGTCAGATCATTCAGTGTGGCAATGTGTTTTTTGGGAATAATTAATTTATGCACTGGCGCTTTGGGATGAATATCGTCAAATGCCATGACATCATCATCTTCATAGACAATATTTGCTGGAATCTCACCTGTTACGATTTTGCAAAATAAGCAGTTGTTATCACTCATATTATCTCCTAATTGCCAAAATATACTTGATCTTTACTATAACATGAACTATCTTTTTGTCTCAAATAAAAATAAAGCGAAAACATGTTTCTATGATCGTAAATATTTCAGCCTATAAATTTATAAAATTAGAAAATCTACCCCGTTTGCGAGTGGATTTAATGCAACAGTGCCAAGCATTGGCGTTTAAAGGCACTATCCTTTTAAGCACTGAAGGCATGAATCTTGCCTTGGCCGGCACCGAAGCAGCGGTTAATCAGTTTGCTGATTATTTAGCCGCCGATGAACGCTTTGCTGACATCATATTGAAACGTAGTTTGTCACCCAAACAGCCATTTCGCCGTTTGCGTGTACGGGTTAAGCCGGAAATTATTCGTTTAAATAAACCGGAGATCGCGCCGGCACAGCATACTGTCTCACATTTAGATGCCGAAACACTGAAACAATGGCTGGATGAAGGACGTGAGTTGACGTTACTGGATACTCGCAATGATTACGAAGTAAGTGTGGGTACATTTGAGGGTGCTATTGATTTAGACATTGAAACATTTACCGAATTTCCTGATGCCGTCAAAGAAAAATTAGCCCAGCATGATAAAAATAAACCTGTGGTGATGTTCTGCACCGGTGGTGTACGCTGTGAAAAAGCGGGACCGGCGATGGAACAACAAGGGTTTAAAAAAATCTATCAACTTGAAGGCGGCATACTTAAATATTTAGAAACATGCGGCGACGCGCATTGGCAAGGTGAATGTTTTGTGTTTGATGACCGCGTCGCTGTTGATACAAAACTAAATCCATCTAATAAAGGCTATTGCCCCAATTGCTCCCAACCTGTCGCAGAGGAATACTGCCATTTACCAGCTTATGAGCGAGTAAAACGATGTGTAAGCTGTACTGAAGAAAAACAACAGCGATTGGAAGCAAAGCGCTTAGACAATCAGAATCATCCACGCACCACTATTTAAAGTAATAAATCTCTCCCGCTTGCGGGAGAGTCAGGAAGCGATGGGGAATCCAAAGGGGAGCAATGCAATGCTTCTCTTTGGTCGCCGTCAGCGCGAACTTGCTTCGCGCAGGCGAAATAAACTAAGAAAACAATCTCGGTCGCTTGCGGCCGGGTTGTTGAAAAAATCCAGCATGTCCTGATTTACAATACATTACAAACTGCTGCTTTATTTTTTGCCATTCTCTAGGTATTTTATTAAGCGTAAATAAAGAGGTTGTCATGTTTAATAAAGCGATACGATATTCAGTTTCGATAATTGCGGTGTTCATTGCCCTTGCGAGTACGCTGGCAGTCGCATCCAAACATTCATCTGTTAAAAATCCTACCAACCAATCAATGCCACCTCGTGTTATTTTATACGCTGACCCTAGCTTAAACGCTAAAAAAATTGAAGAAGTGAGTTTATCACAGCATTTAATTCCTTTTTTCCGTCATGGCAGTGACTGGATCAAAGTCGCTAATCCGGCAAACGGCAATTCCGGTTGGGTCAATATTGATCAGTTTAAACAAACCATTAAAGCCGCCCGACAACAGCAATTGCATCTTTTGGAAGTGAACGCGCATAAAAAAGGGAATGGCTCGGCTTATCCCAGCGTCAATGAAAGTGTTTTTATTCAAGTGCATCCTAACGCCCATGGTGAACCGGATGTTGTCGCTTACCGTAACGGTCAACGCTTGACAGATAAAGAAGCAAAAGCATTGTTAAAAAATTTACAAGCGCAACAAAATATGATGATTAAAAAAGATGCGTTAATGCAGCAACAAGCGCAAAATATTACGCAACCATCTTTTAATCAGCTCAATCATTTTGCCAGAGAAATGCAGTAATTATCCTAAAGTCGCAGTGATCCCTGAGCTTGTCGAACCCTTCGACAAGCTCAGGGATCACTGCGGCCATTTTTAGAATCATCCTTCTTTACGCAGATGAACATCTCTTTGCGGATACGGTATATTAATCTGATGGGCATCAAGTGTTTTCTTAATGTTTTCCGTTAATGCCCATTTCACTGTCATAAACTCAGCGCGTTTGGTCCAATAACGCAAAATCATATTGACACTGCTGTCAGCCAATTCATTTACCGCGACAATCGGTTCGGGGCTTGTTAAAACACGTTTATCTCGCGTGAGCAAATCTGTCAACAATGATTTCACCTGATCAAGGTCGGATTCATAGCCAACGCCGACAATAATATCAGTGCGGCGATTATCCTCACTGCAATAATTGGTGATATTGTTATTGATCACGTTACCGTTTGGTAATAAGATACTTTGATTCTCCGGCGTTCTCAATGTGGTATAAAAAAGTGAGATGGCTTCAACAGTGCCGCCAATATTGCCGGAAATAATATAATCGCCCACCTTAACCGGTCGCAAACTGACAAGTATGATGCCCGCGGCAAAATGGCTGAGCGAGTTACGCAGTGAATAGGTAATGGCAAACGCGACAGCCGTGAGTACAGCTATCATGGATGTGGTTGGCACACCGAGCTGAGACAGCGCGGTAATAATACTGATCAGTAAGACAAAACCATAAATCAGCTTTACCACAAAAACAATAACCGTCTTATCCCACTTTGATTTTTTCATTGCCCGACTCAGCAAAGATTTCAGACTTTGAGCAATAATAAACCCGATAAGGACAAAAATAATGGCATAGATAATCTTCATGCCATGCGTTAAAAAGTAGTTTTCAATGGTTGTTAACATTTGCTGTTATCTCTATTTGCTTCAGATCGATTACGACCTGGTCAATAATTTTTTGCGCAGCATTTTGAAAATCGCCTGCCGGCAAGGCTTGCCACGGATCAACGCTTATTCCGTAAAAAATAACTTTCTCTGGCAATTGATTTAGCGCTTGAGCGAGTCGCATGGTTTCGGCCAGACCAAAGCCATGCGTGGATAGTAACTCAGTTTGATGATAAATAGCAATATCTTCAGCGCGAATCACCGTTAGCGGCTCTTCGCCAATAACCGCGTCAAATAAAATGACCATCGACGCGTCGGCAATAAGCGGCAATAATCGGGTACCAGGACGATCCAATGTGATTACCTGAATATGCTTTTGTTTAAGATAAGGTTGGAGAATACTCGCCTGACGACAGCTATCAGCAATTTGCCAACCAATATCATCATTAAGTTGCGGTGAGCCCACACCAATTAATTTGATTAATTGATTCACCGCCGTTTCATATTCACATTCAAGAAATGTGTGGAACAGGAAATACAGGGATCATAATTGCGGATGACCATCTCACTGTGTAGGCGAATGTCATTTTCTTCACGATCCAAACCAAATTTTTGTAAGGCGCTATATAGATTCGCTTCAATCTGTGCTTGGTTCTGGCTGGTCGGTGGCACAATATCGGCTTCGATGACTGTACCATCTGCCGCCATTTCATAGCGATGCCATAACATGCCGCGCGGCGCTTCGGTGCAGCCATAACCGACACCCGCTTTGGGGACAAATTTCTCGGCGGGATGTTCCGTGTATTCATATGCCGATAAAATACGATGCGCTTCATAAAGGGCGAAATACATTTCAATGGCACGGGCGTAAATCGAATGAAACATATTGTCTGTTGATAAATCAATGCCAACTTTTTGCCACACATCTTTGACCGGCTGCGGGAGATCGTCATAGTTGAGATGTAATCGCGCCAAGGGCCCTACCAAATAAGGTTTGCCATCAAGCAAACAATGTTTTGCCGTTGAATAGGGGACTTGCTCTTCTTTAAAATGTTCATAAAATTGCGCTTGCGGTAAATTTAAGCCTTGTGATGACACAATATCACCATCAATCATGGCATAACCTTCAGCTTGACTGATCGCGACACAATTTAATACCTGATGATCTTCGGGCAAATTGATCTCAGGCAACCAATTTAATAACGCTTCCGCCTGTTCTAGCCCACCTTCAAGGCGTTGACGAAGTGTATTCACATTATCAAGTGTAGGCGCGTGATGAAACCCACCAATGGCCACACCGACAGGATGCACTGAGCGTTTACCCAACAGGGCGACAATGTCATTACCCAAAGCCTGTAACTGCATCCCACGCGTAACTTCCTGTGGATATATTTTTGCCATTTCGATAGCCGAGTCATAGCCAAAAAAATCAGGCAATGCCAAAAGGTGCATGTGTAGACTATGGCTCTCAATCCATTCGCCACAGTATAATAGACGACGCATCGCTTTCGCCCAAGGCGATAGTTTCACCCCAAAACAATTTTCTATGGCTTGGGCGGCACTCATCTGATAGGCCACTGGACAAATGCCACAAATACGCGCCACCATATCTAAAACTTGTTGGGAATCTCGCCCCTGCAAGAATTTTTCAAAGACTCTTGGCGGTTCATAAATTCTTAAGCGCAGTGTTTCAATGTTACCGGCAACAATATCCAGATCAAGGGCGCCTTCACCTTCAACACGAGTAATAGCGGGTACGCGAATAGAAATTGTTTTAGACATTAGCTCTCTCCATCACGATGTAACATCACATCAATTTGCGCGAATTTTTCATTCTGACTATAAATCATTCTAAATTTTTTGGCGATTTGCTCATCGACCAAACCAAAACCGCGAAACCGATTGACCAAAGCCGTACCATTGGGATTCTCACTGGGGCCATAACAGGCATAACACCCACGGCCGGCACTGGGACAAAGCGCGCCACACCCTGTTTTGGTGACGGGTCCCATACATGGCGCTTGTTTGGTGACTAGCACACAGACATTGCCACGGCGTTTACATTCAATACACACCGAATCATGCTCATCAGCGGGTTGCACACCACGCAATAATAAGCTTATGGCGTTGAATACTTGTTCCGTCGAGACTGGACAGCCCCAGAGTTCTAAATCGACATCGACATATTCAGCAATGGCGCTCGCCGTTTTTAAAGTATCAATATATTCGGGTTTGGCATATACCGTTGCCATCCAGGCATCACTATCGCGGCCATTGCGTAAAGCTTGCACACCACCTGAGGTCGCGCAAGCGCCAATGGTGATGAGATAACGGCTATTATTGCGAATTTTTTGGATGCGTTGCTGCCCGTGTGGCGTTGAAATACTGCCTTCGACAAAAGCAATATCCACATGCGCTTCTTCATCATTAATGCCCGCTTCAACAAAATGAATGATGTCAACATATTGACTGAGCTCAACCAGTTTCAAACCGGAATTGAGAAACGCCAGTTGACAACCATCACAGGAACTGAATTTATAGACGCCGATACGCGGTTTTTTCGGCAAGCCGGCTAATTTATTTTCAATCATATTACACGCCTTTCGCTTTGAGTAATGCTTCAACCTCAGGAAATGAAAAGACTGGCCCATCTTTACAAATAAATTTCCCACCAAACTGACAATGCCCGCAATGTCCGACAGCGCAATGCATACTGCGTTCCATGGTTAAATACACATTTTCGGCAGACATACCAAGCTGTAATAATTTTTCAATAGATTTTAGCATCATAATTTCTGGACCGCACATCATGGCGATAGTATGTTCACTGTCAACATCAACCTGATCTAATAAATCCGTGACAAAGCCGTGATGCCAGTTTTCGTAATGGTCACCAAGTTCATTTGCCGCTAAAAAAACCTGGGTATTTTCCGCTTGACGCCAGGTCTCAAAGCGATGGCGATAGAAAAAATCATCGGTATGTTTTACCCCTTGTAAGATCGACAGTCGTCCATAATCCTGTCGCCGGTTGAGAATATAATGAATAACCGATACTGTCGGCGCGCAACCAATACCGCCAGTGATAACAATCACATTATGCTTTTTCGCTTTTTCCATTGGCCAACCACGACCAAAAGGGCCGCGCAAACCAATCCTGTCCCCATCTTTTAACTGTGCCAAACCTTTGGTCACACGTCCGACAATCCGAATCGTGTGATCGTATAAGTCTTTGCTCTCTGGATCAGAGACTATGGAAATCGCGACTTCACCACCACCAGGCAGATAGACCATATTGAATTGTCCGGGGATAAACTCATAGGCATTATGTGTTGTGTCATCAACAAAACGTAAGCGCATGGTAAATATGCTTGGCGACTCAATAACGCGCTCAACAATTTCCGCTTCATGCGGTAAATAACAATTATTATTCGTCATCATGTTGTTGCTCCTTTTGTAACGCGGCCACTTCTTTGGTGATGTCAATGCCGGTTGGACACCAAGTAATACAACGACCACAGCCCACACAACCACTGGTGCCAAATTGCTCATGCCAAGTGCCTAATTTGTGTGTTAGCCATTGACGATAACGATGCTTGGTACTTTTTCTCACCACTAAACCATGAATATAGCTATGCCCCTCGGTAAAGCAGGAATCCCACTCACGCACATGTTCGCTGGATTGACCATCTAATGCCGGTTTTTCGACCTCACGATGGCAGAAGCACGTCGGACAAACCTGGGTACAATTACCACAGGACAGACAACGCCGGCTGACATCTTCCCACTGTGGATGTTCGCGATTGTCACGCAGCAGTTGTGCCAGATCACCTTCCGGCATTTTTTTACCTTGCATGGTGACCGCCTGATCAATTTTCTTCTCCGCTGCGGTCAATTGCTGTGAGCTCGCTTCAGTTAAAGCCAATTTGCTTAATAAGGCTTGCGCCGCACTTGATAAAAAATCGGCGGTAAAACCACCATCCACTTCGGTTAAGGCAATGTCATAATCTGATTTTGCCTGCGGATGGCCGTTAGCCGTTAGGCAAAAACAGTTATTCGATGAGTAACTGCAATTCACCACAATAATCAAGGTATTCTCACGACGTCGCTGATAGTGCTGATCCACGTACTTATCTTGTAAAAAAACCCGATCCTGAATTTTGATGGCATGGAGATCACAGGGACGAATACCAAATAAGGCGATCTTGGCATTATTTTCCACCTCACGAAAACATAATTTTCCTTTGTCATCACGTTCGACCCGCCACAAACTCTCACGCGATTTAAACAATTCAGGTTTGGCCGCCTGCGGACCATTTGCCCAGGCGAAAGCCTGTTTTTCATCATGCGCTTCCAGGCGATACTCGCCTGGATTTTGAATATCGCGAACACCCCAGGGAAGTTGTTTGATGTCATGGAAATGATCATACACAATCGCGCCATCACGAACTTGTGGTCCAACACAGCGATAAGCTTGCTGGTTTAATTCATCAATTAACTGCTGCAATTTTGGGTAAGGTAAAAAATAATACATAGTATATACACACTCATTAACAAATTCTTGGCAATTGCTCGCCGGCAATCCAATCCACTAAGCGTTGTCCACCCATCAGTGTTTCCAGCTGAACGAGATGTAATGGATCATCAGTCACCTGACCAATGATAACACTTTTTTGTCCTAATGGGTGACTATGCATCGCTTTTAATAGCGCTTCAGTCTGATCATCCGGACAAATGGCAATGACTTTGCCTTCATTGGCTAAATAAAGCGGGTCAAGACCTAACAACTCACAGGCACTCTGGACTTGTTGACGTATAGGCAATGTTTTTTCCCGCACCAGTACACCTATCTTAAAATAATCCGCCCATTCATTGAGCACCGCTGCCACACCACCGCGTGTCGCGTCACGCATACAGCGTATTGATGGGGCGGCGCGTAACATCCGCGCTGTCAGTTCATGTAGTGGCGCGCTATCCGAGGCAATTGTGGTGGCAAACGATAAATTTTCACGCTGCGAAATAATTGCTGTGCCATGGTCACCAATATAACCATTAATAATAATATTATCGCCCGGTTGTGGGGTTCGAGAGAGCGACTGTTCCCGCGCCATCATGCCAATACCACTGGTGTTAATAAACACGCCATCACCTTTGCCACGTTCAACTACCTTGGTATCAGCGCAAACAATGCTAACCCCCGCTTTTTTAGCCGCTTTGGCCATCGATTGGGCAATACGACGCAGATCTTTTAACGGAAACCCCTCTTCTAAAATAAAACCAACCGATAAATAAAGCGGCTCAGCGCCGCCAACCGCTAAATCATTAATCGTACCATGCACCGCCAGTGAACCAATATCACCACCGGCAAAAAATAAAGGCGAGACAACATAACTATCGGTCGTATAGGCGATGCGCTTGCCTGGCAAGGCAAGCAGTGCCTGATCATTTTTTTGTGCTAAAATCGGATTGGCAAATTCACGCAGGAATATCTGATCAATCAATTGTACCATGGCACGACCACCACTGCCGTGGTAGAGATCGACTTTACCATGTTGTACACTCAGTTTCATAAATTCCTCAGTGTTTATGATCGTATGATCTTATTTACTACGCGCTCTAAATTGACGCAAAACAAGCAGTAATAACACAATAAAAAGTACTAAAGACCACTCCGCCATACTTAAGCGCAGAAATGTCCAGGATATTTTGGCGCAATCCGGCGCGTTAGAGAAAATCGCCTTAAAAAGCACCGACCAAGCCTGATTTTCAATCAAATATTTATAGCCCGGCAAACAAAAACTGTTCGCTTGGCTACTGGGCGGCAGATGCTGTAACCATACTTGCCTGCCCGCGGCCAATAATCCAAGTAAAGTAAATATCAATGCCAACCAATTATAGAGATATCGCGCGAATCTGGCACGATAATGCAACGCCGCGACAAGCGCGGTTAAACCCAGGGCAACATAAAATACCCGTTGAAGCATACATAACAAACAGGGTTCAATATGGTCAACATATTGAACATAGAGCGCTATCGCCATGGCGACAACGCAGCATATAAAAATATAAAAATACGTTTTACGGTAAGAAAACATCATCAATCAGCATTCATTTATCTTAGGCAACAGTCGCGTCTGAATTTTAACAATATTTCAATCAGTTACACTGTTTAAAGCCACTGGATTCCCGCCTGCGCGGGCATGACAGTTTGTCAAATTTTAAAAACCTCTCTGTATAATAATAAAATTTATGACGATACATCAAGCACAATATTCATTCAGCCAACTTTGAAGAATAATCTGAGCGGCAGTGGCATCCACCGTCGCTTTATCCGGATGTCGGCCTTCTTCAGTTAATTGTTCCCAAGCAGCGCGCGAAGATAGGCGTTCATCAATGGTATAAACGGGCAATTGGTAACGTTCACCTAATTGATTGGCAAATTTTTTAGCAAATGCCTCGATGTCATTACCTTCATCCGGCACCATACCAAAAGGAATTCCCACAATTAAGGCTTGCGGCTGCCATTGTCCAATTATTTTGCTCACAGCATGCCAATCTGGCTTGCCCTGCTTTGCTTTAATAATCCCTAAGGGCCTTGAACCTTGGGTAATCGTCTGACCAACAGCATAACCAATATATTTCATGCCAAAATCAAAACCAAGCGCTAAATTTATCCGTTTACGGGTCATAACACGTCATTATAATCACCTGAAAGATATAATAAATCTTTATTAATTAATGATTTGTAACAAAACGGATTAAAATACTGTACAACAGAATAAAAAAATTGTACTGAAGCTAAAAACCGCAGTTGTCGGCAAGATAAGAATGCAACAGATTAAAATGTTGCACGCTTACTCGTATTTGTAACAACCGCGTTTTTCAGGTTAAACAGCTAGGAGGTTGTAGGAACCTGTGACACTGATAAACCATTAGTAGTTGCAGCATAAATCGTGCCATCACTAACATACACACTGAATACAAAATTAATGCCTAAACCGTCGGCAATAGTATATGTGGTCCAACTGTTCTGAGGATCACTTGATACCGATAAACCATCACTAGTCGCCGCATAAATCATGCCACCACTGACATACACACCCCGCACAACATTACTACCTAAATTACTGTTGGCAGTGGTATATGTGGTCCAACCGTTCTGAGGATCACTTGATACCGATAAACCACCATTAGTCGCCGCATAAATCGTGCCATTACTAACATACACACCCCACACAACATTACT
>JBCCYM010000020.1:0-24116 GCA_039190005.1 Pseudomonadota bacterium | reverse complement strand
TCCGCAGTTTTACTTCCGTACCACGGATGTGACTGGTGCGGTGAGTTTACCGGAAGGTGTTGAGATGGTGATGCCGGGTGATAACATCAAGATCGAAGGTGAATTGATATCACCGATCGCGATGGAAGAAGGGTTGCGTTTCGCGATTCGTGAAGGTGGACGTACGGTAGGTGCCGGGGTCGTCTCGAAAATTATTAAATAGGTGTCGGTTACTAAAGGCCAGTAGCTCAATTGGCAGAGCAGCGGTCTCCAAAACCGCAGGTTGGGGGTTCGATTCCCTCCTGGCCTGCCAGATTAACTGGTAGTGATTTACTTGGTGATAGAGGTTTTTGAATGAGTGTAAATCAGCAGAGGAATAAATTTCTTGACGCGCTGATATGGTTGTTAGTCATTGTTGGCGCGGTTGCCGCCGTGGCGGCAAATATCCGTTATGCTTCAGTGTCACCAGCATTGCGTTTGACTGTGGGCATTATTATCGCCATTGTCTTATTGACCATCGCGTTTCAGACTAATAAAGGGCTTTTTGCCTGGAAGTATCTTAAAGAAGCGCGGGACGAGATAAGACGTGTGGTTTGGCCGACACGGCAGACAACCATACAAATCGCCTTGGTTGTGGCGGCGATGGTCGCGGTTGCCGCGGTCATTATTTTTGTGTTCGATCAACTATTCCTGTGGCTTATTGCCTGGTTAACCGGTCAGCGAGGCTAAAATGTCAGACCAACAAAAACAAGAGAACGTCATGCAAGATCATGAAAACAATGTAGAAGCACCAGCTAAAAAACGTTGGTATGTTGTGCATGCTTATTCCAGTTGCGAGAAAGTCGTGTGCAAAGCGATTCAAGAGCGCATCAAACGACACAAAGTTGAACATTTGTTTGGTGAAATATTAGTGCCGACTGAAGAAGTTGTTGAAATGCGTGGTAGTCAGAAAAGACGTAGTGAGCGTAAATTTTTCCCTGGCTATGTGCTGGTCAATATGGTGATGAATGATGAAACTTGGCATTTGATCAAATCAGTGCCGAAAGTGCTTGGTTTTATTGGCAGTAAAAGTGATAAACCGACACCAATTAGCGAGAAAGAGGTCAATGCCATTCTCAATCGTGTCGAAGAAGGCGTTGATAAACCAAGACCAAAAGTATTATTTCAAGTTGGTGAAGTGGTGCGTGTTATTCATGGACCATTTAACGATTTCAACGGTGTGGTTGAAGAAGTGAACTATGAGAAAAATCGTTTGCGTGTCGCCGTGTCGATTTTTGGTCGTTCGACACCAGTTGAACTTGAGTTTAGCGAAGTTGAAAAAAGTTAATTGTTTCGTCTAAAACGGAATAGGTATTGTTAAGATTGAGGAGCTGAAAAGCGTTTGTACTCACTAAGAGAGGTATAACATGGCAAAAAAAATTGAGGCTTATATCAAGCTGCAAATTGCGCCGGGTAAAGCCAATCCCAGTCCGCCAGTAGGACCGGCTTTAGGGCAACACGGTGTCAATATTATGGAATTCTGTAAGGCGTTTAACGCTAAAACGCAGTCTATGGACGCGGATTTACCGGTACCGGTAGTCATTACGGTTTATAGTGATCGCAGTTTTACCTTTATCACCAAGACGCCACCGGCTTCAGCGTTAATTCTTAAAGAATTGGGCTTGAAAAGTGGTAGCGCCACACCGCATACGGTTAAAGTTGGCAAAATAACCCGGGCGCAATTAGAAAGCATCGCGCAGACAAAAATGCCTGATTTAACCGCCGCTGATCTTGACGCGGCCGTGCGTACAATTGCCGGTACAGCGCGTAGTATGGGGATTGATGTCGAGGGGGTTAAGTCATGACCAAACAATCAAAACGTCTGAAAAAAATTAGCCAGGAAATCGATCACGACAAGCGTTACAGCTGTGAAGAAGCGTTTACCTTGCTCAAAAGTCTCAGTTCAGTAAAATTTGTTGAAAGTGTTGACGTGGCGGTTCGTTTAGGGATTGATCCACGCAAATCCGATCAAGCGGTGCGTGGCGCGACCTTATTGCCTAACGGTATCGGCAAAACGGTAAAAGTCGCCGTGTTCGCTCAAGACGCCAATGCTGAGGCGGCAAAAGCGGCTGGCGCCGATATTGTCGGTTATGAAGATTTAGCCGCGGAGATTAAAGCGGGTAAAATGGATTTCGATGTGGTGATTGCCACACCGGCGGCAATGCGTATTGTCGGTCAGCTTGGACAAATTCTCGGACCAAGAGGTTTAATGCCAAATCCTAAAGTGGGTACCGTCAGCAATGATGTCGCCACTGCCGTTAAAAATACTAAACTCGGTCAAGTGCGTTATCGCGCTGATAAGGCGGGGATTGTGCACTGTAAATTGGGTAATATTGATTTCACACCGGCATCACTCAAAGCGAATCTTAACGTCTTAATCGCTGATTTGAAAAAAGCGCGTCCGAGTTCGGCAAAGGGTGTATATCTCAAAGGTATGACAGTGTCGACAACAATGGGACCGGGTCTATCAATCGATACAAGTATTTTTGATAGTTGATTAACTATACAGATTTGACGAGGCTATTTTGTTCATGTCGCCTATTACTAAACTAACTCGACATGACATGAGTGGCTGTCAAAGACCGTGAGTGTTTGTGTTAACAGACTTAATAGCTCACGCAGACAGTGATACTCGGAATGTATTCAGTATCACTTGGGGTCAGATCAATTGATCTGATATTGTGTAAAACCGCGTAAGTGATACGCATTAATTTAGGAGTCAGAAGTGGCACTAACACTTGAAAATAAAAAAGCAATTGTTGCCGAAGTGGCTGCCAAAGCGAGTAGCGCGCAATCACTTGTAGTTGCTGATTATCGTGGTTTGAGTGTGTCGCAAATGGGCGAACTCAGATCAGACGCGAGAAAATCAGATGTCTACTTGAAAGTGGTACGCAATACTTTGGCAAGGCGTGCTTTAGAAGGCTCTCACTTTGTTTGCATGAATGAAGCGTTAAAAGGACCGTTGGTTCTGGCGTTTTCTGGTGAAGAACCTAGTGCGGCGGCAAGACTGATTCGTGATTTTGGTAAAAAGCACGATGGTCTTGAGGTGAAAGCTTTGTCTATTGACGGTCGTTTGCTTGAAGCGAATGAATTAGAAGCCGTGGCTAAATTGCCGACGAAAGATGAGGCGATTTCAATGCTGTTATCGGTGATGCAAGCGCCAATTAGTAAGTTGGTACGCACACTTGCTGAGCCACAGGCAAAATTGGTTCGCACGATTGCCGCTGTTAAAACACAAAAAGAAGCAGCGTAGTGATCATAAACTATTTATAACAATTTTTTTAATGAGGAGTAAAACATGGCTATAACAAATGAAGAAATCTTAAACGCTATCTCTGAGATGAGTGTCATGGATGTTGTTAAACTTATCGAGGCGATGGAAGAAAAATTTGGTGTGACCGCGGCAGCACCTGTCGCAGTCGCAGCAGCGCCGGCAGCTGGTGGTGAAGCCGCGGCTGAAGAGAAAACTGAGTTTGATGTTCATATGAAAAGCTTTGGTGGCAATAAAATTGCCGTCATTAAAGCGATTCGCGGCATCACCGGTTTAGGTCTCAAAGAAGCTAAGGATTTAGTTGAAAGCGCGCCAGCGACAGTGAAAGAAGCGGTATCTAAAGATGACGCTGAAAAAATGAAGAAGGACCTTGAAGAAGCTGGTGCTGAAGTTGAAATAAAATAGACGGTAACACCTGAGCGAAAGGGTACAAACAACTGTACCCTTTCATCTATTATGGCTACATACAATTGATCGGTTTCAAAGTGATTGATTTTACTATAGTTATGGTGACTAAAACTGAGAAAACTGGTTTTCTCAATCTGGCGTGGTGATGTTGCCGCGCATACATTAGATTTAATTCGGAGTTAGTACATGCAGAAAATAAGCTCTACGACTGAAAAAAAACGGTTGCGTAAAAATTTTGGCAAATTAGTGACACCCATGCAGCCGCCGGCGTTATTGGAAATGCAAGTGGCGTCTTATGATAACTTTCTTCGCTTAAATCTCAGTAAAAATGAACGGATGACCACAGGCTTACACCGTGTGCTTGATGCGATTTTCCCAATTGAAAGTTTATCCGGATTCGCGCGTTTAGATTATGTTGATTATGAACTTGGTGACATTGCCTTTGAGGTAGATGAATGCCGTTCGCGTGGGTTGACTTATGGTGTGCCTTTACGCGCCAAGCTGCGTTTGACACTTTACGACAAAGAATCCTCAGCGCAAAATTTAAAAGTTAAAGATATTAAAGAACAGAACGTTTACATGGGTGATTTACCCTTGATGACAGATCATGGTAATTTCATTATTAATGGTACTGAACGTGTGGTGGTCTCACAGTTGCATCGTTCACCGGGGGTGTTTTTCGGTCATGATCGCGGCGCCTCGCATTCCTCGCGGAAACTGTTATTTTCCGCGCGTGTTATTCCTTACCGTGGTTCTTGGCTTGATTTTGAATTTGATACTAAAGATAACATTGCCGTGCGTATTGACTGCCGCCGTAAACTGCCGGCAACGATTTTACTACGCGCTTTAGGTTATAGTGTTGAAGAAATGCTTGATCTGTTTTTTGACAGTAATATTTTTCATATTAAAGAAAATGAATTTATTCTCGATTTAGTGCCGGCGCGTCTGCGCGGTACCATCGCGGCGTTTACCATTCGTGATGGCGATAAGGTGCTTATCGAAGAAGGGCGACGTATTACTGTTCGTCATATCAAAGCCTTGGAAAAAGCAAACATCACGCGCTTGGTGGTGCCGGAATCCTATATTGTCGGCCAACGTTTGGCAAAAGCGGTTATTGATCTTGAAACCGGTGAAATATTAGCTGAAGCGAATACCGATATTACCATCGATTTACTGGACGCCTTTAAAAAAGCGCAAATCGAGACATTCACGACCTTGCATACCAACGATTTTGATTGTGGCGCCTATATTTCCGATACCTTAAAAGTCGATCCAACAACAACGGCAATGGAAGCTCTAGTGGAAATTTATCGTATTATGCGCCCAGGTGAGCCGCCGACCAAAGAATCCGCTGAAGGTTTATTTCAAAATCTTTTCTTTGAACCTAGCCGTTACGATCTTTCCACGGTTGGTCGTCTTAAATTTAATCTTCGCATTGGTCAGAACAGTGACAATGACAGTTCGGTCTTGACCAAAGAAGACATTATCAATGTGCTCAAAGTGTTAATTGATATTCGTGATGGTAAAGATACCGTTGACGATATTGATCATTTAGGTAATCGCCGTGTTCGCAGTGTCGGGGAGATGATTGAAAACCAATTCCGTGTCGGATTAAGCCGTATTGAAAAAGCGGCAAGAGAGCGATTGACACTTGCGGATTCAGAAAATCTGATGCCTCAAGATTTGATCAATGCCAAACCGATTGCTTCGGCGGTTAAAGAATTTTTTGGTTCCAGCCAGCTGTCTCAGTTTATGGATCAGGTGAATCCACTCTCTGAAGTCACTCATAAACGCCGTGTTTCCGCTTTAGGGCCTGGTGGTTTGAATCGCGAGCGCGCTGGTTTTGAAGTGCGTGACGTGCATCCGACGCATTATGGTCGTCTTTGTCCAATTGAAACACCTGAAGGTCCGAATATTGGTTTAATTAACTCGCTTGCTGTCTACGCCCGCACCAATGAACATGGGTTTTTAGAAACACCTTATCGTAGAGTTAAAAACGGCAAAGTCACTAACGATATTGATTATCTTTCCGCCATTAAAGAAGGCAAGTATGTGATCGCTCAAGCGAATGCTGAAGTTGACAAAAACGGTAAACTGGTTGAAGGTTTAGTCACGTGCCGTCATAATCATGAATCAATACTGACAACGGCGGACAAAGTAGAATATATGGATGTGTCGCCAAAACAGATTGTCTCTGTCGCCGCGTCTTTAATTCCATTTTTAGAGCATGATGACGCCAACCGGGCGTTGATGGGATCAAACATGCAACGCCAAGCGGTACCGACAATGTATGGTGATAAACCATTGGTGGGCACAGGCGTTGAGCGCTTGGTGGCAACCGATTCCGGTATCACTGTTGTCGCTAAACGTGGCGGTGTTGTTGAGTCCGCCGATGCTTCGCGGATTGTGGTGCGGGTTAATAGAGATGAGATGGTTTCTGGTGAAGCGGGGATAGATATTTACCGTTTAACAAAATACTCACGTTCAAATTATAATACCTGTATTAATCAGCGTCCGATTGTGACAACAGGTGAAACAATAGTGCGTGGCGATGTGTTGGCTGATGGGCCATGCACCGATCTTGGCGAGCTGGCCTTGGGACAAAACTTACTCGTCGCGTTCATGCCTTGGAATGGCTATAACTTTGAGGATTCTATTCTTATTTCTGAACGCATTGCTCAGGAAGATCGCTATACCTCTATTCATATTGAAGAATTAAGCTGTATCGCCCGTGATACCAAGTTGGGTTCCGAAGAAATTACCGCTGATATTCCAAATGTCAGTGAATCGGTACTTTCTAAATTAGACAACACCGGTGTGGTATACATTGGCGCCGAAGTAAGTACCGGCGATATTCTGGTAGGTAAAGTAACGCCTAAAGGCGAAATGCAGTTATCACCGGAAGAAAAATTATTACGCGCTATTTTTGGTGAAAAAGCCTTAGATGTCAAAGATTCCTCATTGCGGGTACCGACAGGGGTGACGGGGACTGTCATCGATGTGAAAGTATTTACCCGTGATGGTATGGAAAAAGATGAACGCGCGTTGAAAATTGAAGAAGAACAACTGAAAAAAGTGCGTAAAGATTTGGATGATGAGCTGCGCATGTTTGAAAATGGCATGTATTCCCGTGTTTCAACATTACTGCTTGGTAAAGTAGCGGCTAAAGGTCCAGGCGGATTAAAGGCGGGTAGCAAAATCACCGAAGCTTATTTGGCTAAATTGCCTAAACAGAAATGGTTTGATATTCGCCTAAAAAATGATGAGTACAATAGAGAGATTGAATCCGCTCAAGATCGTCTCAAAAGTTTTCGCAAAGACAGTGATAAACGTTTTAAAACCCAGAATAAGAAAATTACCGGCGGTGATGATCTTGCCCCTGGCGTGTTAAAAATTGTTAAAGTCTATGTCGCGGTCAAACGTCGCATTCAGCCGGGTGATAAAATGGCGGGGCGTCATGGTAATAAAGGTGTTATTTCCAAAGTGGTGCCGGTTGAGGATATGCCGTTCATGGCGGATGGCACGGCCGTTGATATTGTGTTAAATCCATTAGGTGTGCCATCACGTATGAATATTGGCCAGGTATTGGAAACACATCTGGGCTGGGCGGCGAGAGGTCTGGGGAATAAAATTTCCGCCATGCTTGATAAACAAGAAAAGGTGAGCAAGCTACGTCATTTCTTGGAGGAAATCTACAATAAAGATGTCGCCGACAAAATTGATATCAAGTCGCTATCCGATGAAGAAATTATGGTTTTGGCCAATAATTTACGTAAAGGTGTGCCGATAGCCACGCCAGTGTTTGATGGTGCCCATGAAACGCAAATCAAGGATATGCTTGAATTAGCCGATTTACCGACCAGTGGTCAGACCATATTGCACGATGGGTTAACCGGTGTGGCGTTTGAACGGCCGATCACAGTGGGTTATATGTATATGCTCAAACTGAATCACTTGGTCGCCGAGAAGATGCACGCGCGTTCTACCGGTTCTTATAGTTTGGTGACACAACAACCGCTAGGCGGTAAAGCTCAGTTTGGTGGCCAGCGTTTTGGTGAAATGGAAGTTTGGGCGCTTGAAGCGTATGGTGCCGCTTATACCTTGCAGGAAATGCTTACCGTGAAATCGGATGATGTCAATGGTAGAACGCGGATGTATAAAAACATCATTGATAACAATCAGGACATGGACGCGGGTATCCCTGAATCATTTAATGTATTGACTAAAGAGGTTAAATCTTTAGGCATCAAAATTGATTTAGAAAACAATTGATGTAAAGAATTATAGCTATTCTAGCCGGAGAAGATAATATTATGAATACAGGTAATTTTAATGACATGAATATTGTGCCAAGAAGTAACTTTGGCACCGATATATTCAATATGTTTAAAAAGCAACAGCAGATTGAAGAATTTGATGTTGTTAAAATTGGTTTAGCGTCACCGGAGGAAATTCGTTCCTGGTCATATGGTGAAGTTAAGAAGCCTGAAACCATCAATTACCGCACGCTTAAACCGGAACGTGACGGTTTATTTTGCGCCAAAATCTTCGGCCCCATTAAAGACTATGAATGTTTATGTGGTAAATACAAACGCCTAAAACATCGTGGTGTTGTCTGTGAGAAATGCGGCGTTGAAGTGACTGTGGCGAAAGTGCGTCGTGATCGTATGGGTCATATTGAATTAGCCAGTCCGGTGGCGCATATTTGGTTTCTCAAATCACTGCCTTCTCGTATCAGTTTGATGTTGGGCATGACCTTGCGTGATGTCGAACGTGTTTTATATTTTGAAGCCTTTATTGTCATTGAACCCGGCATGACCATGCTGGAAGCCGGACAGGTGCTCAGTGATGAAGAGTATCTTGAAGCGGTTGAAGAATATGGTGATGAATTTGACGCGCGCATGGGCGCTGAGGCCATCCAAGCATTGCTCAAAAAAATCGATTTTGTTGAGGAGATAAAAACACTCCGTGAGGAGATCGACAAAACCACAGCTGAGACTAAATTAAAAAAATACAGCAAACGGCTTAAATTATTAGAATCATTTTCTGAATCGGGTAATAAACCGGAATGGATGATCTTAACGGTGTTACCCATATTGCCGCCGGATCTGCGTCCTTTAGTGCCCTTGGAAGGCGGACGATTCGCCACATCGGATTTGAATGACCTTTACCGTCGGGTGATTAATCGTAATAACCGTTTAAAACGACTGCTTGAGCTCAGCGCGCCGGATATCATTGTCCGTAATGAAAAACGGATGCTGCAAGAATCGGTTGACGCTTTATTGGATAATGGTCGGCGCGGACGAGCGATTACCGGTACCAATCGCCGCCCGTTAAAATCCCTAGCCGATATGATTAAAGGTAAACAGGGGCGTTTCCGACAAAACTTATTGGGTAAACGTGTCGATTACTCAGGACGTTCTGTTATTGTGGTAGGGCCATCACTGCGTTTGCATCAATGCGGCTTGCCAAAAATAATGGCACTGGAGCTGTTTAAACCGTTTATATACAGTAAATTACAATTCCAAGGTTTGGCGACAACAATTAAAGCGGCCAAACACATGGTGGAAATGCACGCGCCTGAAGTATGGGATATTCTCGAAGAAGTCATTCGTGAACATCCGGTGTTATTAAACCGCGCGCCAACCCTGCATCGCTTGGGTATTCAAGCGTTTGAACCGGTCTTGATTGAAGGTCGGGCGATTCAATTACATCCTTTGGTGTGTACCGCGTATAATGCCGACTTTGACGGTGACCAAATGGCAGTGCATGTCCCGTTGACATTGGAAGCGCAACTCGAAGCGCGGACATTGATGATGGCAACTAACAACGTGTTATCGCCGGCGAATGGTGAGCCAATTATTGTGCCTTCTCAGGATGTTGTCTTGGGGCTTTACTATATGACTCGGGAGAAAATCAACGCCAAAGGTGAGGGTATGGCCTTTGCCAGTGTTGATGATGTCAAGCGTAGCTTTGATCTTGGTATGGTTGAGTTACACGCGAAAATTAAAGTACGTATTACTGAAAAATTATTCAACGACGAGCGCGAGTTGGAAGCGACAACCTACCGTGTCGATACCACCGTTGGCCGTGCCATTTTGTCAGAAATTTTACCGGAAGGCATACATTTTGCGGCAGTCAATAAGGTACTAGACAAAAAACAAATTTCCGGTTTGATCGATTTATGTTATCGTCGTCTCGGTCTCAAAGCGACAGTTATTTTTGCCGATCATCTCATGTATACCGGCTTCCGTTATGCCACAATTTCCGGCATTTCTATTGGTATTAATGATCTGACAGTACCTAAAAATAAAGAAAAAATTATTCATGACGCTGAAAATAAAGTAAAAGAAATTGAGAAACAATATTCTACCGGTTTATTAACCTATGGTGAGCGTTACAGTAAATCAATTGATATCTGGTCGAATGTGACCGACCTGGTCGCCAAAGAGATGATGATGGGGATTGCCGAAGAACAAGTCACTGACAGTGACGGTAAAAAAGTATCGCAAGAATCTTTCAATGCCATCTACATGATGGCAGATTCCGGCGCCCGTGGTAGCGCGACTCAAATTCGTCAGCTTGCCGGGATGCGTGGATTGATGGCAAAACCAGACGGTTCCATTATGGAAACACCAATTACCGCCAGTTTCCGTGAAGGTCTGAATGTCCAACAATACTTTATTTCAACTCATGGCGCCCGTAAAGGTCTTGCCGATACCGCGTTGAAAACGGCAAACTCAGGTTATTTAACGCGTCGTCTGGTTGATGTCGCGCAGGATTTAGTGATTGTTGAACAAGATTGCGGCACGTCCAATGGTTTAGTGATGAGTTCTTTGATTGAAGGTGGCGACATTGTCGTGACCTTGGGTGAGCGCATATTGGGACGTACCACGGTAGAAGATGTGTGTGTCTCAGAAAGCGGTGACGTCATTGTGCCCGCGGGGACATTGTTAAATGAAAAATTAGTTGAAAAAATTGAAGAAGCCGGCATCAACGAAGTGAAAGTCCGTTCGGCGCTGACTTGTGAGTCACGTTATGGCATTTGTTCCGCCTGTTATGGTCGTGATTTAGCGAGAGGGCACTTGGTCAACGATGGTGAAGCTGTTGGTATTGTCGCCGCCCAGTCTATTGGTGAACCGGGTACACAGTTGACTATGCGTACTTTCCATATCGGTGGCGCCGCGTCTCGTGCCACGGTTGAAAATAGCATTAATGTTAAAAACAGTGGCCGCATTAAACTGAATAATATTAAATTATTAGAAAATTCCGCTGGTCAATTTGTGGTAATGTCTCGAACCGGCGAATTATCAGTGATGGATGATCGTGGTCAAGCAAAAGAACGTTATAAACTGCCTTATGGCGCGGTATTGAGTTTGGCTGAGGGCGGCATGGCTGAAACCGGTCAGACCATCGCCACATGGGATCCGCACACGCACCCTGTTATCAGTGAGGTTGAAGGGAAAATTAAACTGGTTGATTTTGTTGAAGGTCTGACGGTTACCCATCAAACCGATGAAGTGACTGGCTTAAGCAGTATTGTGGTCATTGATGCCGGACAAAGCAGTGCCGCGGGTAAAGAACTGAAACCAATGATTCAGATTGTCGACAAAAAAGGTAAAGACTTAATGGTTCATGGTTCGGTGCCGGCGCATTATTTCATGCAGAATGGCGCGGTCATTAATTTGGATGATGGCGCTCAGGTTAAAGTCGGTGATGTGATTGCGCGTATCCCGCAAGAGAGCTCTAAAACCCGTGATATTACCGGTGGTTTACCGCGTGTGGCTGATTTGTTTGAGGCGCGTTCACCCAAAGAATCGGCAATCCTGGCGGAAATTTCAGGGGTAGTTGGTTTTGGTCGTGAATCACGCGGCAAACGTCGTTTAGTATTGACTGCTGAAAATGGCGCGACTTGGGAACAACTTATTCCTAAATGGCGGCAAATCGGCGTGGTTGAAGGTGAGTTTATCAGCAAGGGTGATATTATTGTTGATGGTGAACTTAATCCCCACGATATTTTGCGGTTACAAGGTGTTGAAACCTTAGCAAGATATATTGTCAACGAGGTGCAGGATGTCTACCGTTTACAAGGTGTGAAGATCAATGATAAACATATTGAAGTGATGATCAAGCAGATGCTGCGCAAATGTATTATCACAATACCTGGTGATTCAAGCTTTCTTAAAGATGAACAAATTGAAGTAAGTCGAGTGCTGGATAAAAATGATGAGCTTTTAGCCGCCGGCAAAACGCCAGCTGAATTCAAACCAGTACTGCTCGGTATTACCAAAGCATCGCTCGCGACGGAATCATTCTTATCCGCGGCGTCTTTCCAGGAAACAACACGGGTACTGACGGAAGCGGCAATGTCCGGTAAGCTCGATCATTTACGTGGTTTGAAAGAAAATGTCTGTGTCGGTCGTTTAATTCCCGCAGGTACAGGTTTTGTCTATCATCGCGAACGTAAAGCTGAACAACAGAACGCTAAAGCGCAATCAGCGCCTTCTGTGATTGATGTTGAATCCGCCTTGAGAGAATCGTTACAGCAGGAAGATATTGGTGGGGAGACAAAGTAATTGATGTGCTGACTATTTACTAAAACAGTGAGTCGTGGGAGTCATTCCACCTAACACCATGCTCGATGCTGATTTTTTTGATCGTGATACTTGTGAAGTGGCTCAAGCGCTGTTGGGTAAAGTCATTTACGCGCGTTATCAACGCTATTGGTTATCCGCTCGGATTATTGAAACAGAAGCTTACTATCAGCATGAAAAAGCCAGTCATGCTTCTTTGGGTTATACTGAAAAGCGTAAAGCCTTATTTATGCCACCAGGTACAATATACATGTATTACGCGCGAGGTGGGGATTCTTTAAACATCAGCTGTCAAGGCGAAGGCAACGCGGTGCTGATTAAATCAGCTTTGGCCTTAGGCGATGCCGAAACCATCGCAATCATGCGGACGTTGAATCCGGTGAATGGTCGAAAAAGAGAAAAAGAAAAACTCTGTAGTGGTCAAACCTTGTTGTGTCGTTCATTGCATTTAAAGGTTAAGCGGTGGGACCAACAACAGTTTGATCAAAAAAATTTTTACATTGCCGAAACAGCTTATCAGACCCAAAAAATTATCCAGACTACCCGTTTAGGTATTGCTAAACATCGTGATCCGCATCTGCCTTATCGTTTTATTGATTACCATCACGCGCATTATTGTACTCGTAATCCTTTGCGTCAGCGGGTGAAGAATTTTAAGATAATAGAAATGTAAATAAATTTTGCGATTTTGAGGGGGGGGAAACCCAAATTACTAAAATCACATTGCCTACACTTCCAAGTGGGGGTGACAATAGCTTGTGCTGGGGAAATAGTAAACTGACTTTAGCTGCTTCTTCAAGTTATAATTTGTATGTCCACGTTAAGAATAATTTCGCTTTCGGATGTTGTGAGTAAATATGATCCAACGGTTGGATGATCAATGATCGGTGGTTTTAATAATATTAATTCTATTGATAAAAATGCTACCATTACATCATTAGTCATTGTTCAAACACTTACAGTAATGCCGGACACAACAAACTAAGCTTTAGCTATCAGTAAAGCCTATTGAAGATCCCTGCTTTCAGGGGGGATTAAAGCGAAAAACCAATCATAAAAGCGCAATTTAACTTCCATTATGATTTAAAACTATGTTACAATAACCCATTACAATACTAGTTAGAGGTTTAATATGGCAAGAGTCACAGTAGAAGATTGTTTACCGAAAGTTGACAATAATCGTTTTAAACTGACATTGATGGCAACAAAACGGGCGCGTCAGTTATCGCGTGGTGGTGATGCGAGAGTCGCTTGGGATGATGATAAACCGACAGTCGTCGCGTTGCGTGAAATTGCTGAGGGTGTGCTGCCGGAACAAAATCAGCCTAAAAGCGCTAAGGCGCTGGCCGATGAGGCGTTTTTCTCTCAAGAAGAAATTACGGTTGAGCAAGAAGAAAAAGCGGACGAAAAAACTGAGTCTGATGCAAGTCCTGAGCAAACAGCTATGCCATCAACTGAAGATAAAACCTAAGTATTACGGCTGTTGATTTATTTGCCTTTGGTAGAATTTTAGCCACAGAAGTACATTGCTCGCATTTTTTTAATCTAAAAACCGGTCGGATGTGATCCTCGAGTCTATCGAAGGGTGGTCCCTGAGCCTGTCGAAGAGGGCGATCAAGCCTTCGCCCCTTCGACAAGCTCAGGGACCCACTGTGGTTTTTAGTTTCAAGTGCGATAAGTATAGACATGAACCCATAGAGTAAGCGCTTGCCAATGTCTGAATTCAAAGAACTGGGCAAAGAACTGAAAAAATATCTCGACGACGCGACTGTCGATGAGGTGAGATCAGCTTTTCTCTTTGCTAAAAAAATGCATGCCACCCAAACTCGCCATTCCGGTGAGCCTTATATTATTCATCCCGTAGCGGTCGCCAAAACGCTGGCTGAAATGCGTTTGGACAGTAAAACCATCATCGCGGCCTTATTACACGATGTGCTAGAAGATACGGAAGCGGATGAACAACAGATGAAAGACCTTTTTGGTAAAGAAGTGTTTGAGTTAGTCGATGGCGTCACCAAATTAACCCGAATCAACTTTGAAACCAAGGCCGAAGCGCAAGCGGAGAGTTTTCGTAAAATGATGCTGGCGATGACCAAGGATATTCGAGTGATTCTGATAAAACTCGCGGATCGCTTGCATAATATGCAAACCCTAGGACATCTTAATCCAACAAAAAAACGGAGAATTGCCCGTGAAACCTTAGATATTTACGCGCCGATTGCCAATCGTATCGGTATGTATAATTTTATGGTGGAATTTGAAGATTTAGGTTTCGCGGCAATGTATCCGCATCGCTACACGGCACTGAAACAGGCGGTTAAAAAAACGCATGGTAATCGCAAAAATGTCATCAGCGCTATTGAGAAGTCACTCAAAGCCGGTTTTAAAAAAACAAAATTAAACTATATTCGTTTATTTGGTCGCGAAAAGCATCTGTATAGTATTTACCGTAAAATGCGTGATAAAGGATTACGTTTTTCCGAAGTGATGGATATTTATGCCTGCCGTATTATTGTTGAAGACATTGATAGCTGTTATCGCGTGCTTGGACTGGTGCATGGCTTGTATAAACCGGTTGCCGAGCGATTTAAAGATTTTATTGCCATTCCCAAAGCGAATGGTTATCAGTGCTTGCATACCACCTTATTTGGTCCGTATGGCGTGCCTCTGGAAGTGCAGATACGCACAGTTGAAATGGATCAGGTCGCTGAAAAAGGTATCGCGGCGCATTGGCTTTATAAAGCTAAGTCGAAATCTAAGAGGAAAAATAAAAACATGGATAGCTCACAAATTCAAACGAGAGAGTGGATTGAAAATGTGTTGCATATCCAAAGCAGTACGACCTCATCGCTCGATTTTATTGAAAGTGTTAAATTCGATCTATTTCCTGATGAAATCTATGTCTTTACCCCGAAAGGCGATATTATCAAGTTGCCTAGGGATTCAACGCCGATAGATTTTGCTTACTCGATACACACTGAAGTGGGTAACAACTGCGCGATTGCTAAAATTGATCGTCGATTGGCATCATTGAGTACGCCGCTGCAAAACGGTCAGACGATCGAAGTGATTACAGTGCCTGGCAGTCAACCCGATCCAAGCTGGCTTGATTTTGTGGTCACCGGCAAAGCGCGTAGCGCCATTCGCCATTTTTTGAAAAGCAGAAAACGTGAAGAATCAATTAAACTCGGCCATCATTTGCTTGCCGGCGCACTAGATAACAGCGCCATCGATATTAATCAGCTCGATGATGTCAAATTCGCGCCCTTGTTAAAACAGATGAATGTCGATACCGCTGATGATTTGTTAGAACAGATTGGCTTAGGTAATCAAATGCCGCAATTGGTCGCGCATCAACTGGAGATTGGTGAGCCGGCGCTATCGGCGGATGGTTCGCCTATTAAAAACATAAAACCTTTTGCCATCAAAGGCACAACAGGGATGATATTAAGTTTTGCCAAATGTTGTTATCCTATTCCCGGCGATCTCATAGAAGGTGTGTTGACTGGCGGCAAAGGTATTACTGTGCATCGTGAGAACTGTAGTAAATTGATCGCTTTGTATCGCCAGCCGGAAAAATGTATCCCCTTGCGCTGGGAAATCGAGAATGAAACCGATCGATTTGAAGTGAAACTTGAAATTAAAGCGTTGAATAAACGCGGCGTGCTCGCCGAGATCGCGTCGGCGATTACCGAACAGCAATCCGATATTATTGATATTACTATCAAGCAAGAAAAGGGTGATAGTGGTATCAGCGATGTCATTATTAGCGTACACGGTCGCGCCCATTTAGCTGATGTTATTCGTCATCTGAAGAAATTGAATACAGTGATGAGGGTCACACGTTACAAAGAATAACAGTTTTCGCGCTGCGATGTGTATCCATGCTATGCTATAATAAATTCCCAAACAAAATAAATGTAAGAGGTGATTAACATGATTGAAAAACTTAAAATTGTCCTGGCGGATACTTACGCGCTTTATTTAAAAACGCAGAATTATCATTGGAATGTTGAAGGAAAAGATTTTTTCGCGCTTCATGGCGTATTTGAAGAGCAATATGAAGCATTGGCTGATGCCGTTGATGAAATTGCTGAACGCGTTCGGATGCTTGGCGACAAAGTCGATGCCACTTTTAAAGCATTCGATGCCATTAAAACGGTTAGCGATGCTGATCACAGTTTAGATAGCAATAAGATGGTACAAGACTTGCATGATGATCATGTGGCGCTTAACAGACAGCTGCATACCTTATTAGACGATGGCGTTGATATAGGTACAGAAGAGTTGATTGAAGGTCGCATTGTCTACCACGAAAAACAAATCTGGATGTTGGCAAGTTATTTGAAATAGCGTCATCAGTCCAGCTGTTCGAGTATTTTCCCCTGTCATTCCCGCCCAGGCGGGAATGACAGGAATACACTGATAACTAAACACTGGCGTAATATTCAGCCATCTCCGGCAACCAGCGTGAAACAATAGCGCTTGCCTGCTGAGGGTGGTGTTGTAAAAGTGTTGTCGCTGTTTTTTGCACATCCGGCAACATTTTTTGATCGCGTAATAGATTGGCAACCCGCATCGAAATCATGCCGGTTTGCTTGGTGCCAAGTACCTCGCCGGGACCGCGTATTTTTAAATCTTCCTCGGCAATACGGAAACCGTCTTGTGTTTGGCGCATGATCGCCAGACGTTTTTTGCCGTTTTCAGATAAGGGTATTTGATAGAGTAAAATACAATGGCTGGCAATTGTGCCGCGACCCACGCGACCGCGTAATTGATGTAATTGCGATAAGCCTAATCTTTCCGCGTTTTCAATCACCATTAAACCGGCATTCGGTACATCAACACCAACCTCAATTACGGTTGTTGCCACCAATAAATCGATTTGCTTGTTTTTAAAATCAGTCATCACCTGTTCTTTTTCAGCTAAGCGACCATGAACCAGGCCAATACTAAATTCCGGCAATAACTGTTTGAGCTGTTCAGCAATATTTTCCGCGGCTTGGGCTTGTAATTTTTCTGATTCCTCAATCAGGGTGCAAACCCAGTAGGCTTGATGGCCTTGGCGGCAAAAATGACGTATTCTCTCAATCACTTCGTCACGGCGATTATTGTTAACCACAACAGTTTGTATCGGCGTGCGTCCCGGCGGGAGTTCATCAATAATTGAGACATCGAGATCCGCATAAATCGACATGGCCAGAGTGCGGGGAATGGGCGTGGCCGTCATAATTAATTGATGCGGATGGTAATCCTTGTAAACCCCTTTTTCTTTTAGCGCTAAACGTTGATGTACACCAAAGCGGTGTTGTTCATCAATCACTAATAGACTGAGTTTTTTAAACACCACCTGCTGTTGAAAAAGCGCGTGGGTGCCGATAACCAAACGCGCTTTGCCCATGGCAATGTTTTCTAAGGTTGATCGTTTTTGTTTCGCCGTTAAACTGCTGCTCAACCAGGCGGTTTCAATATCAAGTGCCGACATCCATTGCACGAAATTACGGTAATGTTGCTCGGCTAATAATTCTGTCGGTGCCATTAATGCCGCCTGACAACCGTGTTCTAGCGCCGTTAATATGGCCAGTGCTGCGATGACTGTTTTACCGGAACCGACATCGCCTTGTACCAAACGCAACATCGGATAAGATTTTTCTAAATCAGCTTGAATTTCTTTATTGACACGTTGCTGCGCCTTGGTCAGTTTAAACGGCAATTGATGTAAAAATTTACGACTGAGTTGCTGTGTACACCGCAGACTCAGTGCCGGATATTTTGTCGCCCGTTGCCGTAATTGTTGCAGGCTGAGATGATGCGCCAGCAACTCTTCAAATGCCAATCGTTTTTGATAAGGGTGATGACCTTCGGTTAATAAATCCGCGTCAGCGTCTGGAGGAGGGCGATGAATATACTGCAAGACTTGTTTTATTGATGAAAATTGATAATGGCGACATATCTCCGCTGGTAATAATTCAGTAAGAATACTTTCATCCCGCGCGATTTTATCCAAAGCTTGTTTGATCAGTTTTTGCCAGCTGGTTTGACTGATTCCACTGACCGTCGGATAAATTGCCGTCAGTGTTTCTTCAACCGGTATAATCGCGTCCTGACGAATAAGACGGTATTGTGGATGTACCATTTCCAATCCGTATTTGCTTAAACGTACTTCGCCAAAACAATATAAGCGTTCACTTTTTTCTAAGGCCCGTTTTTGTGCTAAAGAAAAATGAAAAAAACGAAGATGCAAATAATGGCCGCCGTCACTGATACGGCACAACATGCTGCGCCGACGTCCCATAATGACCTGCACCGATTCTATAGTTCCCTCAACACCGGCATAATTGCCGGGTTGAAGATGTGCCAATTTGGTGAGGCGAGTGCGATCCTGATAACGTAAAGGCAAATGAAACAGTAAATCACTTACCGTGAAAATACTGAGTTTTTCCAGTTTTGACGCTAAACTGGAACCGACACCATGTAATTCAGTAACCGAGACAGCCACTGTGTTACTCAACAATTATTTTTTATTAATTTGATGCAAAACAAGGGCATTACCTTCTGAATCAAGAATAATTGCCATGCGGCAGACCGGTGAAGAAAATATATCATGTTTAAATGTCACGCCTTTTTCTTTTAATTCCGCCACCATTTGATCGAGGTCATCCACTTCAAATGCCACACTGCCGCCGGCACTGTCATGCGGTTCGACGCCTTCGGCCATGGTAGTGATGGCGAAACAACCACCGCCGGGCAAATCATATTCTACCCATTGACCATTATCTGAGATATGTCCAACCACAAAGCCCAAAGTCCGTTCATAGAAATTTTGAACGCGTTGAATGTCTTTCACGGGATACATGGTAAAAGCGACTTTTTTGATCATGATGATAATACTCCTGAGAAATGTTATAAGATGAAAATAATAGTAACACTGCTATTATTGTCTGTAAAGTCAAACGCCTGTGTTCATCTCCCGTCGCGCTTGCTTTTCTTAGACAGGATTAATGTTCATAGTTCGTAGATGGCTGAGCTTGTCGAAGCCAAAGCATACTCTTGGAAATATTGTTATACCCTTCGACCCTTCGACAGGCTCAGGGCAAGCAGGCTCAGGGACCGCCCTTTGAACGATTTTAAGACATGGATGGCTGAGCTTGTCGAAGCTCAAAACCTGCCTTTGGAAAGCTTGTTATACCCTTCGACCCTTCGACAGGCTCAGGGCAAGCAGGCTCAGGAACCATCCTTTGACAGGCTCAGGAACCACCCTTCGGCAAGCTCAGGAATCGCAGGATCAGGATAAAATCCAGAGCGCGACCCACTACAAGATAACAAATAAACAAACGCTTTGACTTGCCATACCGCTCTTGCTAGCATACATTCGCGTTTTTGCGATGGGGATACCTCTCTATTTCTAAATGCTTGTAAAAGTGAATATTTCTATTCACTTAAATACACTATCTCTTATAGAAAAAAGGAGCGATATCATGACAACACAAGAACTCACCTATCAACATGATAACATCACGTTCAGAGCTTTCTGCGCGTTGCCTAAAGCGTTGAAAGAAAAAACACCGACAGTGCTTATCGCCCACGCGGGTTTTGGTCGTAATGAATTTGCTTGTCAGCAGGCTGAACGTATGGCTGAATCGGGTTATATTGGTGTCGCCTTAGATGTTTATGGCTAGGCTAAAATCGCTGCCAATAAAGATGAAATGATGGCGTTGGCAATGCCTTTAATTGAAAATAGAAGCCAGTTATTAGCCCGACTAAAAGCCGGACTGAACGCTGTTTCTCAGATGCCCAATGTTGATGCTGATCGAATCGCGCTTGTTGGTTTTTGTCTTGGCGGTTTATGTGGTTTGGATATGGCGCGCGCCGGCTGTCCTTTAAAAGGCGTTGTCAGTTTCCACGGTATTCTGGCGGCGCCAGACTGGAAAGCCAATGATGTGATTCAAACAAAACTGTTAGTATTGCATGGTTACGATGATCCGTTGAGCCCACCGGACAAAGTGTGTGAATTTATGGACGAAATGACCAAATGTCAGGCGGACTGGCAATTACACGCGTTCAGCAATACCAAACACGCGTTTACTGAACCTAACAGCGATGATCCCGCGCTGGGTAACGCTTACAATGCCGTATCGACTGAACGTGGTTGGTTGATGGCGTTTGATTTCTTATCTGAATGTTTCACGTAGCCGGTTAAGGAAATAAATCATTTTATAGCGTGCCCTAATTGAGTGGTAATGATATTGCCTGATTAGGGACACGCTATAATATTGACATTTTACCCCCATTTTTTTATAATGGCTTCATTTCTTGGGTAAATCATAACGACAATCATGCAAGTTAAACAGCTTTCTGTTGACAGCGCTTTACATTCCAGATCCCCGCGTCGATTATTTGGTCGACAACCTTTAGTGATTGATTTTAATACCACATCCTCATCTGATAATACGAGTGTCGTTGATAAGCTCAGAACATTATTTGCCACCACACCGTTATCAATACTGCAACGACCTCTATCACTAACCAATGCCTCATTACATGGTGAGTTTGTTGATCTTAGTTTAGATGAATTTTTTGATAACCCCATTTACAAGAATACCAGTAAGGGCATTGATTGTATTGTGCTATCGAGTATTAAAAATCGCCCCGATATTATCAAACAATTGCTGCCGGAGCAGGCCACTTTATTTTTGCCACAAATCGAAGAAATTCGTTTATGGATAAATTTTGCCCATGCCTTTACTGGGGTTCATTTTGATGGTGGTGATAATTTTAACTTACAGCTATCTGGTGAAAAACGATTTGTATTTTATCCCTCGGGTTTTCGTCATTACCGCAAGCGCTCACTCTTTACTGGCGCTGGTCACACGTCAATGTTTACTGATTTTGATAAGGTTGACCTTAAACAATATCCTGATTTTGTCAAAAGACGCCAACAGCGTTGTGAAGTGACATTGAAACCAGGACAAATGATTTATATTCCAACAGGCTGTTGGCATCAAACTTACACCGATGACGCGACAAGTATTAACCTGTTGGTGTCATGTTTTAACCGTGCCTATTTAAAACATCCTTATGTTTTAGTCGATAACTTATATAAAGCCTTGTTGAAAAAGCTGGGCTATAAAATCATAGGTATTAAAAAGCGATAGTTGGTTTGTTAATAAATATCTTTCACTGTCATTCCCGTGCAGGCGGTCCCTGAGCTTGTCGAAGGGCGGGAATCCAGCGGAAAAGAGTTTATGCCTGTGGTTTTAAGGATTATAAAAATTTATTTTTATTTTAAATTTTTCCCTATCTCATTCAAAATTCTTCGCGATAGCTGCTCATCACCAAAGGTACCCACACGCACACTGACCTTGGTAATGCCTTCTGTTTTTTCCTCTAAAGTGATAGCTATTTTTTTACCATTAGCATTTGTGGCGTACAATGTGTTTTGTTTATCTTCGGCAACGGTATAACCGCCAGCAACCGTATTTAGCGCTAATTGGGCGGCTCGATTGGTTTGTTGCAGTGAATCAGGAAAATCCTGTGACGCCACGCCTTTAATATAAGCCACGGTACCGGCGCCGGCGGCGCCACCAGCAACAATAGCGACACAACCACCACTAACAACACTGAGCACACTCAGTAATAAGCATACAGGGAGAATTTTTTTCATTCGTTTACCTCATCTATTTTGTGATTATTGACGACTTTAGCAATTTTTTTCTCTATCAGTTTCCGTTTGAGCGGTTTGAGATAATCGATATAGAGCTTGCCATCTAAATGATCGCATTCATGAACGAATAGTTTAGCCAAATAACCCTCGCGCGCCATTTCTATGGTTTCACCGCGCGTATCTAAACCTTTAATAGTCGTGCGTTGTGGTCGTTTGACTTTCGCCAGTATTTGATCACTGTAAACAGACATACAGCCTTCTTCTTCAAAAACTTCACCTTCGGTTTTGATGACCTCAGGATTAACAATACAAGTTGGATTCGAACTGGAATCTTCACTGTCGTAAAAAACAAATATACGTAAAGGGTGAGCAATATCAAGCTGACTCGCCGCCAGTCCGCCACAGTGCGGTGTGTTTTGTAAGGTTTCTAACATGTCGGCGATCATTTGCTGTACTTTTTCATTGTGAACATCTTCTACAGTTTGTGCTTTTGTTTTTAAGCGAGGATTTGGGTAGTTTAATATTTTTAATAGGGTCATATTATCTTTATATTTTAATCATTTAGGGAATTATATTCCCTGCAAAAACTAACAAGGGACTGTTGAAATCTAAATTATTTTAGTATTTCAAGCAGCGTAACTGCTTGAAATAACTGGAGTCCCGTCCCCGCTTTCGCGGGGAGGGACCCTGCGCGGGAATGACGGATTTGTTAGATTTCAACGGTCCCACAAGGCGATTTCTCGAGATTTTATCTATTCTCATTCAAAGATGCAAGATTTGTAAGAAGCTTCTCCCGTTTTCGTTATGCCCGCTTTTCCTCGCCGTCATCCCTGCTTTTCCTCGCCGTCATCCCCGCTTTCTCTCCCCGTCATCCCCGCACAGGCGGGGATCCAGAAGAAAAATGTTTATGCTTGTAGTTTATTCTCTGGATCCAGCCCTGGGCCTGAAGTCCCTAAGCTTGAGGTCCCTGAGCTTGAGGTCCCTGAGCTTGTCGAAGGGTCGAAGGGTCGAAGGGTCGAAAGGTTCTCGCCTGAGCAGGGATGGCGGGCATGAGATAGACGTTATTATAATTTTCCGGTTTACTTTATGCTATGATTTTGTTTAGTATGAATAAACTAACTTTTTATAAAAAGGAGCCGCTATAATGACCACACAAGAACTAACCTATCAGCACGATACGATTACTTTCCGAGCCTTCTGTGCTTTCCCCGAAAATTTGCGAGAGAAAACACCGGCAGTGCTCATTGCGCCGGCTTGGGCGGGACGTGACAAATTTGCCTGCGATCAAGCTGAGCGTATGACTGAACTGGGTTATATTGGTATCGCCTTGGATGTTTACGGCGAGGCGAAACTCGGTAGTAATAAAGAAGAAAATATGCAATTGGTCATGCCTTTATTTGAAAATAGAAGCTTGTTATTGCAACGCTTGAAAGCCGGGCTAGATGCGGTTTGTCAAATGTCTAACGTCGATAATGATCGAATCGCCTTGGTTGGTTTTTGCTTTGGCGGGTTGTGTGGCTTGGATATGGCGCGCGCCGGTTGTCATTTAAAGGGTGTTGTCAGTTTTCATGGCAATCTGACCAAACCGGATTGGAGTGCTGACGCTAACATCGCAACAAAACTACTGGTTCTGCATGGCTATGATGATCCTTCCGTGCCGCCAGAAAAAGTGTGTGAATTTATGGATGAAATGACACAATGCCAGGCAGACTGGCAATTACACGCCTTCAGTCAGACCAAACATGCCTTTACTAATCCTGAGGCAGATGATCCGAGCATCGGTAATGCTTATAACGCTTTGTCAGCAGAACGAGGTTGGTTAATAGCGTTTGATTTTTTATCGGAATGTTTTGAATAACAGATTATATAAAGCAAATCACAAATTTTTAGTGCGTTGGTGGTGGGAAAGTTAAGCAGAAGTGCGTGTGTTGAAAAGCGGCTTGACATGCCAAACTTAAGAATGATATATCAAGCCGTTTGTATTGATTAGAACCCAAGCATGGCAGTTACCTCCTAAGTTTATCAACGTACACTTATATTATAGTCGTAAATTTCCTAATCTGCCGTAACTAACTGTAAACGTTAGAACTTGTAATTTTGTATTTTTAAACATTTTTGAGTGCTTTTTAATTAAATTAATGTGACTGATACAAAAATTTTG
>JBCCYM010000019.1:0-25242 GCA_039190005.1 Pseudomonadota bacterium | reverse complement strand
TCTGGCACTATTATTTTCTGCTAACATATGAAGCCAGTTGGGCAGAAGAAATAATCGTGGAGAATCAAGAATTGAAAAAAGTAAATATAATATAAAAATAAATATCAACATTTTATTCAACACTTGCCACCAATGTGAGTTTTCGCGCGATTGATGTTTATCACGCCTATTAACATTGACAATAGACTGGTCGGACAATAGATACAAAAAACAGGCAAATAATAACGCTAAAAAAGCCATTAAGATAAAAGGCAACAACACATAGGCATTGAGCGCGTGTAGCAATATGCCACCGCAAAAATAAAGCACGACATACGATCCATTCTGGAGAATTGTAATAATACCGGCGGCTTTAATCGCATGTTGTTTACTAAAGCAAGAAACCATACTTGAATTAATCGCCGGATAAGACATACCAATAAAGAAAAAATAAACGGAGATGAGCGCGATAATACTATATTTATCGGCGGACTGCGCGAGGTAAATTGCTAAAAGTAATAATAAAGCGATACCAACCGCGATGACAATAATTGTTTTATTGCTTAGTTTGGTGACAAAGTAACTCGACGCTAAACTACCAAAAACATAGCAAGCGGCGCTCACTGTCACTGAAAAACTGATAAAACCTAGTTCAAATCCAAGAACTCTTTTCAGATACAAGGCTAAAAAGAAAATCAAAAAACTTGATAGCGTCGTGGTAATTCTTAATAAAATTAACAGCCAAAGTTGTTTCTGTAAACTATTCACTATCACTCAATAACAATTAACGCGCGTGTTGAAATCTGAATTTTTTTCAATTTGCCGGTTTCAAGCTTAGCTTATTAAGCATTGATCATTTCGTTGATATGCTTCTAACAACTGTGTATCTGATTCAATTTGCGCCTGATTATCCGACGCCAGCAATACTAGCATAACCGTATCAAAAAGTGTCGCTGTTCTCGCGCCGGATGATGACATGCTGGGAATAAAAAGCTTATGCGCTGCATAAGAAGACAGTGATTCAATCGGTTTCGTGTCGACTTTTTGATAATCGCCCTTATAACTGTGGAAGAAAAACAAACGTTGATACTTATCTGTCACTTTTTTTAGAGCAGGTATCTTTCCTTGGGTTAAACTAAGATAAGCATCAATCTGATCAACACCATGATTGTTCTTAGCCATCACATTGTGAAAACCTGAACTGCCGGATATACGAGGGTTTAATTCAATCAATCGGTAGCAGCGTGGACTTTTCCGCAATTCAAAATGACTGAAACCACTTTTTACACCAAGCGCATCAAGACATTTCAGTGTGTAATCTTTTATTTCTTCTACCAAAGGATCTTCAAGTGATATATTATCAGAATACTTATAACTAAAGGCGCCACCAATCAGTGTCTTTTCAAGGGTGCCAACCGCTGTTAAAAAATGCTTACCATTGAATGACGCGTAATCGGCATAGTATTCTTTCCCTTCAATATATTCCTGCAATAGAAAAGATTCCAAATGAAACCAGGTATCATAACCTTCTTTAAAATAATTTCTAATCGCGTCAATACTATCAGGTTTTAGCACGCCAATTGAACCCGCGGAACCACTATTGGGCTTAATGACAATATGACCGTCATTTTCATGATAAAACCGTTCCGCCATTGCCATTTTTTCATCGAGAGTTTTACTTTCTTCAATAATCATCTGATTGATGGCAGGAAGATTTGCCTGTTTAAGGACTTCATTCATCCAATATTTATTATAACGGTAATGGCTAGTCTTCGGTGAATTGCTATATCGCGGAAATAATCTGTAAAGAATTTTTTCCGCGTAATCTGTACTACCCTCAGTACCAGAAAAACCACCGATCAGCTTACCATGCGTTTGGCAAAAATGATCAATGTTAGCCAAGGCCTTGTCAATATCCTGATCCAGCGCGTCAATGATGCCGATAAAAGGAAGATTTTGATAACTACGTGTTGCCGTATAACCTTCTTCTTTTAAGGTTTTCAAGGCTAATAAATCAATGTCATGCTGATTAAATCTATTAAGCAACCATTGCGTCGATATGAGCGGATCAATGACCAGAAAAATCGGTTTAACTTTAGCATTCATAACCATTATCCTTTGGTAAATAATATCCCATCTTTCTCGCGTTGACAAATTGTACTAATATTCTTCTTCAAGTTATCTTGATTAGAATCAATTAATAAAACCATAGCGGCCAACTGTTGCAACCTATCATAAGATTGGTAAAAATCGCTGTTAATTTTTTTCTTACCCTTACCCCTAAAAGAAAGGATTTCACTGTCACAACTTATGCCCTCAAGATAAATTTTATCGGGATAATCCATGCTATAATTATACAGAAATAGTACCGCAGCATACTTTTCGCTTTTTTCTATTCTAGAATCTAGTTTATCACCTTTCACAAATCCCAAATATTGATCCAATAATCGCTGACAATAGGTGGCATCGTAAATCTGCACAACAGGCGTGCCAGCGTGACGAGTATTTGATTCAATTAAAAATACTTTTTGATCGCTATCCCAAAATAGTTCATTATGGGTAAAACCAAATTTAACTTCCATCGCGTTTAAAACACGTTCAGTATAATCAATAATATATTTTATTTCTGGATTATCTTCTATGGCATAAGCAACAGCTTGTCGAAACACGCCATTTTTATCTTTTTTATATTCGCCAACACCGACACAATGGTGCTTGCCCGCGAAAGAAATAAAATCGACATAATATTCACCAAATTTATTAATTGGAATATAAGGTTGAATAATAATCTTACTAACAATCTGACTATTATAAAATTTATTCTGCTTGCCCAAGTGTCGATCAAGGTAATCAGGAATTTTATCGAAACTATCAAGTACTTCAAAACCTGCCATGGCGGCAGTGTCTTCGGAAGGTTTAGCAATAATTGGCAAAGAAAAGCTTTCAATTTTTGAGCGCTGTTGTTCAAAGTCCGCGACACTCGTTATTTCAACGCTCTCTATCGCGGGGACACCCGCGTTCAATAAACATTCATTAACTTGATGTTTATTCAATCTTTTCTGAGATTGTGATAAATCAATGTCATAACCCAACAGCGCTTTTTGCAGATAATCAGTATAAACCAAGGCGCTATCTATCCCATTAATAACCGCGACCGGATTCAGATGATGCTCATCCATTAATTTCTTAATTTCAGCAAAATCATCTTCAGGATGTTTACTGCCTTTGAAAAAATAATCACTGTTTTTTTTCAACCATTCTTCATCGATATGCGTCGATTCAAAATCTGTCACAATGGAAAAAACACGGCAGTTATTGTCTTTACTTTGTTTGAAAAATTGCTTCGCCCAAAGCGCCGGATGCACAAATAAAATTGTATCAATTGCTATCATTGAGATAAATATCCTATCCAAATGCCATCTAGATTAAACATTGCTAACGCTTAATCATCTAAAAACTTAAAAAAGCTTATATTAAATCCACAGTAATGTCAAATTTCAGATTAGCTCAACTTACTACTTATTTTTCTTCCAACCAATACATTTGAATGGCTTCAAGAATACGCTCCCCACAATGTTCGGGATCATCATCAAATTCTTCGAGTTCGAGAACTAACTGACGCAAATCAAAAAAATTAATGGTTCGCGGATCCATGTCTGGATATTTTTCCGCCAAGGCAATCCCAATTTCTAAACTATCTGTCCACTTGAGTTTCATTTTTTCATCTCCAAATTAAGTTGTTTAATACCAGCACAAGCACTACGATATCCAGCCTTGCGAACACGCAAACATAAATCATCATCCTCTTAGTACAAAAAAAGTCTTCATCAAATCCATTTAACTGTTGAAAAAGAGGTCTAGATATTATCATGCTGGCACCAGTAACCCAGACAATACTTCCAGGCAAATCAGCAAATATAGGCCCTAAATACTGCTCACCATGAGATATTTTTCTTGGCAAAATGCCTCTGTGTTGCGCATTTTTTGCCACCCTTGCACCTAAAAAACCACATTGTGAATGATCGGCCATATATTGCGACATAACTTGTAAGGCGTTATTCTGTGCAATACGGGCATCAGGATTGAGAAAATAAAGGTAGCGTCCACGCGCGCGAAGAGCGGCTATATTACAACCCTTGGCAAAACCGTGATTAATATCACTACAAATCAATTGAACGTGATCATCAAAAGATTTTATGATCGCGACCGTATTATCTTGGCTATTATTATCAACAACAATGATTTCAAACGTAACGCCCTGCTGTTTTAATACTGACTCAATACAAGCACAAATGTGCGCTTCAGAGTTGTAACTCACAACAATAATACTGACATCAACCATATACCTTGATCTCTATAAGTCTTCACATACCGGTTTTTGCGAACGACAAAACTCAACAACTCGCAATAAAGCAGTGTAGCTGACCAAGATGATAAATATAAGGGCAAAAAAAGTAAACAGGCTTGGCAAAATAATCATTAAGATAAAAAAGATAAATGCCTCAGCGCGTTCAATTAAACCTGGGCTATAGTTAAAACTCTTAGCAATCTTTTGTTGCGCCTTATCATTACTATTGGTAATAAAAATACTCACCACTAAAAATGAAGTCACGCAAAGCAGTATACTGCCCAATAACAATACACACCAAAGACCACGCCCCGGTGGATTAACCAAAAAAAGCGCTATCACAACTGAAAGTTCAACAAGTCGATCGCCAACAATATCAATCACCGCGCCTTGAGTGGACACCTGACGCATAGCTCTTGCCATAGCGCCATCTAAAGTATCCAGATAGCCGGATATGATTAAAGCCAAGACAGCTATCCAGTTATAATCAAAATACAAAAGCGGTATAATCAATAAACCAAAACCACAAGCAATAAATGACAGCAGATTAGGGTGAAAACGATATTTTACTAAAAAATTGACCACCGGATCGGTAAATATTTTCCGATACCATCGACGGCAATGTGTATCAAGCATGGCAGATATCCTTAATTTAACCTAAAAACCACAGCGGTCCCTGAGCCTGCCGAAGGGCGGTCCCTGAGCCTGCTTGCCCTGAGCTTGCTTGCCCTGAGCTTGTCGAAGGGTCGAAGGGTCGAAGAGTCGAAGGATCGAAAGGCCGATCAGCAAACGATAACATAACATCTTGACTTGTCTAGCAACTGTGGTTTTTAGGTTTAATAATTTAAGCTTTGAATAACAATCATAAAATGTCATAATACGCCATATTTCAGAAAATTAAAATGGTTATCCGGCTATCTGTGTGCCAACATGAATGAGGTTAAAAAATCGTGGAATTATCAAATTTAACGGCTATATCGCCCATTGACGGACGTTACGGGTCAAAAACTGAATGTTTACGACCGTTGTTTAGTGAATACGCTTTAATCAAATACCGTTTATTTGTTGAAATCGCTTGGATTCAAACCTTAGCTGAAGCACCGGCAATCGAAGAGCTCTCACCGCTGGATAAAGACAGCCAATCGTTTTTGACGGCATTATTTGATCATTTCAAAATCGAAGACGCGCGCGCGGTAAAAACCTTTGAAAAGCAATGCAATCATGATGTCAAATCCGTTGAATATTTTCTACAAAGCAAACTGGACCAACACGATACACTCAAAGCGATAAAGAGTTTTATTCATTTTGCCTGTACATCGGAAGATATTAATAATCTCGCTTATGCCTGCATCCTCAAACAAGCTAAAGAAATCACTGTGCAAGAAATTGATAAGTTGATTGAGACACTGGCACAATTCGCGCATCAATACGCTGATATCGCCATGCTAGCAAGAACACACGGACAAGCCGCGACGCCAACAACTTTCGGCAAAGAAATGGCGGTTTATGTGGCGAGATTGCGTCAACAGCGTGATCGTTTAGCGAATGTCGCCATCGTCGGCAAATGTAACGGCGCGACCGGCAATTATAACGCGCATCTTATTGCCTACCCTGATGTTGACTGGCAACAGTTATCACGTCATTTAGTTGAAAAGAAACTGGACTTAACTTGGACAACTTACACCACGCAAATCGAACCACATGACTATGTTGCTGAATTAATGCACGCGCTCATGCGTTGCAATAGCATATTGCTCGATTTCGCGCGCGACATCTGGAATTATATTGCCATGCATTATCTCAAACAAAAACCATTGGCTGGCGAAGTAGGCTCTTCAACCATGCCACATAAAGTCAACCCCATTGATTTTGAAAACGCGGAAGGTAATATTGGCATTGCCAACGCGTTAATGGCGCATTTTGCCGACAAACTCACCATCTCTCGATTACAACGTGATCTTTCCGACTCAACGGTATTCAGAAATATTGGCATGGGCTTCGCTTACAGCGCCATTGCTTATCAATCACTTAGCAAAGGCATTGAGAAAATTGAAATCAATGCTGAGAAAATGGCTGATGACCTTGACAATAATTGGGAAGTGCTGGCGGAAGCGATACAAACCGTCATGCGTCGTTATGGTATTGCTGACGCTTATGAACAATTAAAATCAATGACACGCGGCAAAAAATTAACCCCACAGATCTTCCAAGCGTTTATCGAACAGCTGCCTATTAGCGAGCAAGATAAAATACGGTTAAAAAATCTAACGCCACATCATTATCTTGGTCTGGCCACAACACTTGCCACTGATATTTAAGCTAAAAACATGCTATCGCTTAAAAGAAAACTTATTAATTGGATGTTAAAAGAACGGGAATCCGAGGGCATTCCCATGTCCGATTATAACCGTGTCTGCTATGAAATAAGACCCTGTGACATTCTACTCATCGAAGGTCGCTCTCGCATGAGCAGTACCATCAGTTTTTTAACACGCAGCCCCTGGACACATGCGTGTATTTATATTGGCAGACTGCAAGACCTTGACGATAAAACACTCGCCAAACACATACGCAATAATTATGAAGGCGATGAAAACGAGCACCTGGTGATTGGCAGTTATTTAGGACGCGGCACAACCGTTGAACCTTTGTCAAAATATCGCCGCCATCATATACGGATCTGTCGCCCCCGAGCGATCGCGCCTCAAGATGTGCAATCTGTCATTAAATACTGTATTCACGCGATTGGTTATGATTATAATACCCGACAAATCTTTGACATGCTGCGTTTGCTCTTTCCCATCACCCTGATGCCGCGCAAACTGTTTTCCAGTCTATTCAAATTTGATCAAGACAGTAATAAACAAACCATCTGTTCCTCACTGTTAGCGGAAGCATTTCACAAAGTGTCTTTTCCAATCTTACCTAAAATTATTGTGAACGAAAGCAACAAAATAGAACTGATACCGCGTAATCCCAAACTCTTTGCCCCCGGTGATTTTGATTATTCACCATTCTTCGACATTATCAAATACCCCATCTTTGGCATGACCGAAAGCTCAGCGGTATATAAACAATTACCTTGGAACATTGAAGGTGTGTACAGCAATGATGAGATTGGTTTATCTAAACCTAAGCCTAAAAAGAAATGAACAAAGAAAAATTACTAGATTGCAAAATCATCACCCCTAAAAACAAGGCAAAATTCTCGATCATCTGGCTGCATGGACTTGGCGCGAGCAATGATGATTTTTTGCCAGTCGCGCCTTTATTGCGTCTCGATGATCTCGATATCCGTTTTATTTTCCCACAGGCGCCTGAACAAGCTGTCACAATCAATATGGGCTATGTGATGCCTGCCTGGTATGATATTCGTCGTCTTGACGCCAACGATACTGATTTTGGTCGCGATGTCGATGAAAACGGCATTATCAATTCAATACAGCGGATTGAAGCACTTATTGCGCAAGAGCAACACGCGGGCGTCCCAAGTGAACGTATTTTTTTAGTGGGGTTTTCTCAAGGTGGCGCTTTAGCGTTAGCCACCGCGCTACAATCGAAACAAAGTCTGGCGGGCATAATCGCGCTTTCCGCTTATCTCGCTGCCGGCGATCAATTGCTAGCGCGATTTAACGCTGTCAATAGTCAAACACCTATTTTCATGGCACACGGTTTACAGGACACGGTTGTCGCATATAAATTTGGCTGTCGTTCGCGTGATTATCTACAACAGCGAGGACATCCGCTTGATTGGCACGCCTACCCGATGGCGCATGAGGTATGTCCGGAAGAAATTAATGATATGGCGACTTGGCTACGTCAGCAATGCGACAATATGAAAGCGTCAGCATCTTGAGAAATTGGCGCGCCCGGAAGGATTCGAACCTCCGACCTTCAAGTTCGTAGCCTGACACTCTATCCAACTGAGCTACGGGCGCGTTATCATTGCTAGCTTGCTTCTGTTGGAATCTAACACCGTCATTCCCGCGCAGGCGGGAATCCAGTCACTTCCAGCAGCGACACTACTTGAAATAGTAAAATAATTCAGATTTCAACAGTCCCATTATAGATAAACAATTGAAAGCAAAATCTAATTATATCAATTAATTCTTGCCGCGCAAGTTAAAAAAACAATTTATTGAAATCGGATAGGATTTGTGTTTACAATATCATAGCTTAGCTTTTTCTTCATCAACTCATCCAAGTTATCATTCCATAATGACTCGCAAACGATAACTTACGATTAATTACTGTTTTACACCATATCCAATAATTAAGGTTTTTTATCCCTGTTTTTTCTGTCACTCCGTTTTTCCCTGCTCTTTCTGTTATTCTCGTTTTTTCACCGTCACTCCCGCTCTTCGACCCTTCGACAAGCTCAGGGACCGCGTAGGCGGGAATGACTGAAGATGGATATAGGTATGCAATCAACACATTTATCAAAGAGGTTCATAATGAAAATAATTATTAAAAAAATCAGCGTTTTATTTATATTGATCATTCTAAATGCCTGCGCAATCTCACCACCTAAACAATCCGCAACAGCATCTATATTTACTGACACACTTAATAGCAGTGTTCAACAGAATCATCAGCTAAAGCAACAAGCAGATACACCCGTTCCAGAACATGTGATTCACGCTTTAATACCCACTATTAATGCCACCGTGCCAAAACATGAAAAAAATCACCATTACTTAAATGTTATTGTCAATAACGCGCCAGCCGTCATGTTTTTCACCAGTCTTGGCAAAGACACTAGTTATGATATGGTCATCAGTCCCAAAGTAAGTGGCAATATCTCATTAGACCTTAAACATGTGACCGTACCGCAAGTGTTGAGCATTTTAGAAAACACCTACGGTTACCAGTATGAAAAAACCACTTACGGTTACAATATTTATCCGATCCAATTGCAAACAAAAATTTTTGATCTTAGCTATCTTAATATCAACCGCAGCGGGACATCAAAAACGTCTATTAGCTCCGGCCAAATTACCAATGAGATGACCAATAATAGAACCAATAATTTCGCCGAAAGCAATACCATTAAATCCAGCACAATTGACACAAAAACAACGGATGACTTTTGGGATAAGTTAGCCAACATACTCAATACTATTATTGGTATTAAAAGTGCCCGCAATTCTAATGATCATACCAATACGTCGACTGATACCCCGTCAATAACTATCAATCCACAAACAGGGTTAATTGTCGTCACAGCGTCACCGTATCAACTACGTCAGGTAAGCGACTATCTCAAACGCACGCAAACTATTATCAATCGCGAAGTGATTATCGACGCGAAAATATTAGAAGTGACACTCAACGCCGGCTACCAAAGTGGTATTAATTGGAAAGCCCTGGGCTTAGAACAAACTGGTGTGACAGCGCTCAACAGTAGCTTACAAGCATTCACTACTGTTTTTTCTGTCAATGCTTCACAGGGCAAATTCAGTACTTTGATTCACCTACTACAGGGACAAGGTCAAGTCAATGTCATCTCCAGTCCACGCATTACTACCATGAATAATCAAAAAGCATTAATTAAAGTCGGCACCGATCAATTCTTTGTCACCAATGTAAGCAGCACGCGTGATATTTCCACCGCTAATAATCAAACCATTTCTGAAAATATTGATTTAACCCCATTTTTTTCCGGTGTCGCGCTTGATGTCACACCGGAAATTGATCCAAACAATGACATAAGCTTGCATATTCATCCAATTGTCAGCAGTGTTGAAGAAACCGATCTTAAATTCACCTTAAATAACGAATCCAATAGCTTACCCTCAGCGACAAGTTCAATTAGAGAGTCCGATAATATCGTCCGCGCCAAAAATGGGCAGACCATTGTTATTGGTGGTTTGATGATTAACAGTCATCAACAGGAAAAAGGCGGCACGCCGGTTTTATCACGGCTCCCCGGGCTGGGATGGTTTTTTCAAAATCATCAAAATCTGGCAAAAAAATCAGAAATTGTCATCCTCTTGCAACCGATAATCGTCAATGATAAGACTATGAATGAACAGCTTGACAAAAGCGCCGAGGATTATCAGAATATGACTCAGGACTTCCAATTCAAAACCGTTTTTCACCATTCTCTTAAATATTAATCCATTCATTAATAAGGAAAGCCCCATGAATACCATTAAAAAAATTCTAAAAGACTTAGAAAAAGAACCACAGACATACCCCACAACGGCATCAGAAAATAGCAAAAAAGATAAGGTAAAAATTTTTTCCCTACGCTATAAAAAAATCGTTAAATTGATAGTCTATCTCATACTATTTGCTGTCATCGTCGTAAGTTTTATTAAAGTTTATGATATGAAACGCAATACCACCGCAATACCCAAGCAAGAAAATAGTATCTCGACAACAACACCAACAACTAAACTAGTGGAAAAAACGGATCCGCATCAACATGAAGATAAAAAAGTATTAGCCACCGCCACTCATCATCCGAATATACATACCGAGACCGAAGAAGCAAAAATTAAAATTAGCAAACCACTGTTAACGGCATCACAGCAATTAATCAATCAATATAACGCGGCCATAGCGGCGATAAATCGGGACGACACACATCAAGCTATTAAGCTATTAAAACAAATCATCACCCACGACCCTGATAATAAAAACGCGCATCTAAGTCTGGCAGCTATTTACATTCAACAAGATAAGATCAATGCCGCCATACAGATTTTACAAGCACGCATGGCAAAAAATGCTAACGATAGCGATTACGCCAAACTCTACGCCTATACTTTGATTGAAAAAAAAGCATCACAACAGGCATTGAACATATTAATTCAAGCACAACCCAACGACATTGCCGACAACACTGATTATTTTGCTTTAATGGCATCACTTTACCTTCAACAGCAAGATTACTATCACGCGAAAACGATTTATCAGGCATTAATTCACTTAAATCCACAAAATAGTCTTTGGTGGGCGGGATTAGGTATTGCCAATGACAAACTCGGCTTAACTGAACAGGCATCCAACGCGTTTACACAAGCAAACCAAATTGGCAGATTACCGCCAGCATTACAAAGCTATATTAATAACGCATTATAACACTAATACCCTGTCATTCCCGCGCAGGCGGGAACCCAAAGAACAAACTACAAGCATATAAATTTTTCTCCTGGATTTTATCCTGAGCTTGCCGAAGGGTCCCGCCTGCGCGGGAATGACGAGGAAAATAGGAGAAACATTAAAAGAGAACATATGACAATCAACAATTACTTTTACCTAATCATCTTATTTATTTTAATTATAAACGCGTTTATTGGCAGCTTTCTTAATGTCGTTATTTACCGCTTACCCAGGATGCTTGAGAACACAACATGGCCATATACCAATAAACCGATTAATTTTTTATTCCCACATTCACATTGTCCGCAATGTCAACAGCGTTTAGGCATTCAACAGCTTATTCCATTAATCAGTTATATATTGTCAAAAGGACATTGCCGTTTTTGTCAACAAACGATCAGCACCCGTTATTTTCTGGTTGAATTATTGACTGTTGTGTTATCTCTGGCATTAATTCTAAGCTATCATCTATCCTGGCAATTTTTAATCTTATCACTATTCAGTTGGTATAGTATTATCATTTCCTTTATTGACATTGAACATTTACTCATCCCGGATAGTTTAAGTTATAGTTTGCTTTGGATTGGACTCTTATTGAGCACGATGCCTATATCCGCTGTCAAACCAACTGATGCCATTATTGGCGCCTTCAGTGCTTACACGTTACTGTGGCTAATTGCCAAAACGTTTCAACGCATTCATAAAAAAGAAGCCATGGGGCATGGTGATTTCAAACTATTTGCCGCGCTTGCCGCTTGGACTGGTTGGCAATTTTTACCGCTCATGCTCATCAGTGCCACATTTACCGCCTTAATATACGGTTTAATGCATATAGGCATGGGCAAACAGAATAAACCTATTCCATTCGCGCCGTTTCTGTGTGCTAGCGCTTGGTTACTATTATATTTTTATCACCCACTCAGTCATTTTCACCTGCAAAGGATACTTATCTGATCACTCGCTTGTCATACGCGAACACATCTCTTATACTCTATCACATTGAATTATCCTAAAAATCGTGATTGATTGCCAAGCGAGAGGGTGGTCGGTCTCTGAACTTGTGGTCCCTGAGCCTGCTCGCCCTGAGCCTGTCGAAGGGTCGAAGGGTCGAAGGGCATCACAAGTTTTCCGAGAGCATGGTTTGGGCTTCGACAAGCTCAGCCATCTTATACGTTGAGCCAGCTGAAGAGTGGCCTCTGAGTCGATCAACCGCGGTTTTTAGAATTATGTTATGGTGATTAATAGATGATGAAAAAAGTGATTATCAACAGCTTTGGCGGCCCCGACGTATTAGAATTTGTTTCAACGCCACTGCCTAAGGCAGACAAGCAACAAGCATTGGTCAAAGTGCATGATATTGGTATTAATCCAATTGATCACAAAATACGCGACGGCAGCAGTTTTGTTGCCAAGCAACTTGCTGACAAACTACCCATTGGTCTCGGCTATGAAATATCTGGTGAGATTGTTGAAATTGATGACAATCAAGCCTTTAAAAAAGGTGATCGTGTTTGCGGCTTGGTTGGTTTTTTATTAAATCCTTGCGCGTACGCGGAATATGCCGCCGCCGATTTGACAGCGATCACCAAAATACCTGATAAAATTTCATACGCCCAAGCGGCTTGTCTGCCCATTGCTGGTTTAACGGCGCTGCAAGCACTGAATCTATTTGGCAATTTACAAGACAAAAAGCTTTTGATTCAAGGTGGTGGCGGTGGTGTTGGTCATCTCGCTGTACAACTGGCAAAAATTAAAGGCGCTGAAGTTATCACTACCGCATCAGCACAAAAATACCCGTTTTTATATGATCTAGGCGCCGATCAATGCATTGATTATAAGACACAATCGATTGACACACTGATCAGTGATATAGATGGCGTGTTGGATTTGATTGGCGGTCAAACAGGTATCCATTCACTTTCGGTATTAAAGCCATCCGGCTTACTGGTTACTATACCGACTATTACCAGTGAAGAAGTCTGCCAGGCCGCTGAAAAAACAGGCATTAAAGCAACAAAAATGGTTGTGAAACCGGATATAACAATGCTGAATGAACTGCTAGATCAATTGGCAAAAGGCGACATTGAACTACATATTAGTGAAATATTCCCGTTGTCAAATGTGGCACAAGCCCACGAGCATTTAGACAAAGGCAATACAAAAGGCAAACTGTGTTTATCCTGTTATTGTCAACTGGATCAAAATGAATCATAAACTGGAACCCCATATAGCATTTATATATGAAATTAGCATTCTGCATTTTTAACTATTTCCCTTATGGTGGTTTAGAACGCGACTGTCTTAAAATTATTGAACTCTGTCAACAGCATGGTCATCAGATCGATCTCTATACCATGCGTTATAAGGGCAAGAAACCAAAATCGGTCAAAGTCATAGAAATTCCAATATCCGGTTTGAGCAATCATCGTCGCTGTTTGTCTTTCAGCCGAAATTGTCTCAAACAACTCAAACAACAACATTATGATTTAACCATTGGTTTCAACCGCATGCCTGGCTTGGACTTTTACTATGCCGGCGATGTTTGTTTTGCCGCTGAAAAAGCGGGTAAATTTTTCGGATTATATCGACTTACCAAACGTTACCGCGCTTATCGCTTTTTAGAACAATCGGTATTTGCGCCTCAATCCCACTGTCAAATCCTGGCACTGGCCCAAAAACAAATTGATGATTATCAACACTGCTATCACACACCGGCTTCTCGGTTTCATCTATTACCGCCGGGTATTGATCAACGTTTTATGGTGGGGGAAAATCATAGCCATCTAAGGCAAAAATATCACAGCGAGTTTAAACTCGAACAAAAAAATTTACTGTTAACGCTTGGTTCTTCATTTAAGCGTAAAGGATTGGATCGGTCGATTATGGGGCTGAGCAACCTTCCCGCGGATATTAAGAAAAAAACCCTGTTATGGGTGATTGGTAACGATCAAAACAAGTATTTTGTCAAACTGGCGCGACAATTAAATGTCGCTGAACAAGTTAAATTTTTAGGCGCTCAAGATGATGTGCTGCCCTTTTTGCTAGCCGCCGATGTGCTATTACATCCCGCTTACAGTGAAAACACTGGTCAAGCAATTCTTGAAGCCTTGGTCACTGGTTTGCCGGTACTAACAACCGCGAATTGTGGTTTTGCCGAACACGTCACATCGTCCCAAGGCGGCATTGTGCTGCCACAACCTTTTAGACAGCGGGATTTTAATACAGCTTTACAACAATTATTAAGCGATACATCACTTAGAGCCCAATCAGCACAAAACGCGCTTGATTATGGCCATCGTGTCGATTTATATTCAGGCAAAGAAAAAATTATTGAAATAATAGCGCGACAAACGTAAACTTAGATTTTCTCAGAATTCTATCAATGCGAAAATTAAATCAACATATCCAAAAGTACCTTTATTGCTATGCTGTCATCTCCAGCATTGTGCTATTACTTATTCGTTTAGCTTACAATCAACCTTTCAATCCGGATGGTATTCTTTATTTACATGCCGCGCAAGCCTACCAGCAACAAGGTTTGCACGCGGCAATGCATGTTTATCCATGGCCGTTTATGTCTATTGTGATCGCCTGGATCGCCTCAATCACGCATCTTTCATTACTACACGCGGCTTATATTTTTAACTTAATCACTGACACCATCACAACCATTGCTCTACTGCTTTTCGCTGCCGCGCTGGGACTCAACCGGGCAATGCAAACATTGCTATTATTACTGCTGATTATTTTTCCTTATTTTGCTCACTATCGTTTTGAGGTTCTACGTGGTCACGGTTATTACGCCTTTGCCTTGTTGGCAATGTTATGCCTTGTCCACTACGCCAACCATACAAAATGGCGCCATGCCATCGGTTTTTTTATAAGCGCCGTATTGGCAACATTATTTCGTATAGAAGGCGCGGCATTCATATACTTAGCGCCAATCGCTTTACTCTTCTGTCATTCAACGCGTCCGGTAAATAAAATTAAGACCCTCATTAAATGCTATAGCCTGCCAATTGTTTTGGTCTTGCTATTAGTCATCTATCATTCGACATATCATCAACAGTCACTTGGACGCGTCCAAAACATCTCAAACTTATTCACCAACACATTGCCGCAACTATTTGACCGCTTTTTAATAGCACGACAGATCATTGCTGATATAATATTAATCTATCACTCTCACAGAACCGCGACAATTCTATTGTTGACCGGCATACCAGTCATGGTGATTGACGCAATAGTCACCTCTTTTGGCATCGTTTATACACTGCTACTGTTATACACCCTATTCCGGGCAAAAAAATTCCCCAAGCAACGTAATGGCATGGCGGTACTTATTACTTTTATCTTGATTAATATACTGGTCGTTTTATTCTTTTCATTCAGAGATTTCTTTCTTGAGAATCGATACGTGGCTTTACTCAACTTCCTTTTATTACTCTTACTCCCACTAGGTATAAAGCACATTTATCAGCAGGCTAAGCATCGCAATCACATACGCCAACGCCTGTTATTTGTCATTACCATCGTGTTACTATTGTATAATGCTGTCGGCGCGATTGCTTTTATCGGACCATCCAAGTCATATTTAATCAAAGGCGGTCAATGGATAGCGCAAAATATCCCAAGCAATAAGACGGTTTATATCAGCAACTCTCAACTTGCCTATTATGCCAAACGTAAACCCAGCTCCGATGACAACCTTAACATGGACACGTTTCCCCAGACTGATTACGATTATGTGACGCTGATCGTATCACATCACCATCAAGATGAAATCGCTAAATTTATCGCTCAAACAGGCAATCAGCCTGTTGTTACATTCACTAATAATCGTAATGACAAGTTATTGATATTCAAGATTAAACCTTCAAAACACAGTGGTCCCTGAGCCTGCTTGCCCTGAGCCTGTCGAAGGGTCGAAGGGCATCGCCAAGCAATAGCACTTACCTAGCCCGCTCTTCCTCACGCAAAGTCAGCACCTCATATCCAGTTTCAGTCACTAAAACAGTATGCTCCCATTGCGCTGATAAGCTATGGTCTTTCGTCACCGCCGTCCACTCATCGCCGAGAATTTTGACATGATATTTACCGGCATTGATCATCGGCTCAATGGTAAATGTCATGCCTTCTTGCAGCGCCATCCCGGTACCGGATTTGCCATAGTGCAAGACATTGGGCGGTTCATGAAATTGCTTACCAATACCATGACCACAAAAATCGCGAACAATTGAAAACCTTGGATTGACACTTTTTATATAAGCTGAGATCGTATGGCCAATATCCCCTAGCAAGATACCTGGTTTGACAATATCAATCGCTTTCCACATGGCGTCATAGGTGAGATTCACCAACAATTTAGCTTGAATGGATGGTTTACCGATCATAAACATTTTGCTGGTATCACCATGATAGCCATCTTTTATCACCGTCACATCAATATTAACAATATCGCCCTGTTTTAACTTTCTCGGCCCAGGAATACCATGACAGACCACATGATTGATTGACGTGCAGATACTCTTAGGAAAGCCAAGATACCCCAAACAAGCTGGAATAGCCTGCTGCTCATTGACAATATAATCATGACAGATGCGATCCAGCTCCTCTGTACTAATACCCGCTTGCACATGCGGGGTAATCATCTCCAATACTTGTGCCGCCAAACGGCCGGCAACCCGCATTTTATCAATTTCTTCTGCTGTTTTTATCGTCACGCCCGACGTATTATCATTTGACATCATTTTTTTATAGATTTTAATTTGTTTCTATGGTATAAACATTCAGTGAATTTTGCAAGCGTTTGCGATTCAATACGATGAAAGCAAAATGTCCCAAAATTCACAGATCAAACGAGCATCACACATTATGGTCGTTTGAAAGACAAAAAAATATAACCAGCACACGTTATCAACACATTGGCAGGGTGCTTTCATCAAGTTTGTCAATGGAGAACGTGGAAGAATGTTGTTGTACAACAATAAACCCGGAGAAAATTATGATAGTATCTATGCGTGAAATGCTCGCGGCGGGCGTGCATTTTGGACACCGCACCCGCTATTGGCATCCTAAAATGGCGCCTTATATCTTTGGCGCTAGAAATGATATTCACATTATCAATCTTGAAAACACCCTACCCATGTTTAATGACGCCATGAATTTTATTGGCAAGGTCGCGGCACGCAACGGCAAAATACTCTTTGTGGGCACAAAATACGCTGCCGGCAACAGTATCAAAGAACAGGCCATACGTTGCGGCATGCCTTATGTTGATCATCGCTGGCTAGGTGGCATGCTGACCAATTATAAAACCGTGCGTCGTTCCATCAAACGTCTTAAAGATTTGGATATCATGTTTGAAAGACAGGCGTTTAAAGATCTGACCAAAAAAGAAACCCTGGAATTATCCAGACGACGCGATAAATTAGAACGCAGTATTGGCGGTATTAAAAATATGGGCGGTTTACCCGATGCCTTATTTGTCATTGATACCGGCTTTGAGCGCATTGCGGTTATCGAAGCGCAAAAATTACATATTCCTATCGTTGGCGTTGTTGATACCAATCGTAATCCGGAAAATATTGATCACATTATCCCCGGCAATGATGACTCCATTCGCTCCATCCAGCTCTACACCACCGCGGCCGCGGACGCGATTCTCGCCGCCAAAGCGGCCAATACGGTTGCCACAAGCGAAGGCGCTGAGGTACCAGAAATGACGCATGGCACAAACACTGATAATGCTGAGATTCCAGAAGCAATGAATAACACAAACACTGATAATAAAGAGGTATAAAAATGGCAGTGACTGCAAGTTTAATCAAAGAGTTAAGAGAGCGAACCGGCGCCGGCATGATGGATTGTCGCAAAGCCTTAGAAGCCAATAATGGTAATATTGAAGCCGCCATTGAAGAAATGCGTAAAAGCGGTCAAGCTAAAGCTGCTAAAAAAGCTGGTCGCGTTGCCGCTGAAGGTATTTTAGCCATTAAGAGTCGTGGCAATCAAACCGTCATGGTTGAAGTCAATTGCGAAACCGATTTTGTCGCCCGTGAAGATAGCTTTAAACAGTTTGCTGACGCGGTTGCCGAAAGCGCGTTAAAGCAAAAAAGTGATACGGTTGAACAATTACAAAACGCTGACTTTGGCGATCACAAAACAGTCGATCAAGCCCGAACCACGTTAATCGCCAAAATTGGTGAAAATATTCAACTGCGCCGCATCAAATATATTGAAACCGAGAATAACTTGGGCAGGTATGTTCATGGCGCCGGACGCATTGCCGCGCTGGTTGAAATAGAAGGTGGTGATGGCGAATTGGCTAAAAATATTGCCATGCATATTACCGCGATGAACCCTCAAGCGATCAACGCTGACGATGTGCCGGCCGCGTTACTGGATAAAGAAAAAGAAATTTTTTCAGCGCAAGCGCAGCAAAGTGGCAAACCCGCTGAGATTATTGAGAAGATGGTCGCGGGTCGGTTAAAAAAATTCATCAATGAAATCAGTTTAGAGGGTCAATCCTTTATTCGCGAACCGGACAAAACCGTTGGTCAATTATTAAAAGAACAACAGGCAACGGTTAAACAGTTCTTTCGTTTTGAGGTGGGTGAAGGTATTGAGAAAGAAACCAGTAACTTTGCCGATGAAGTGAAAGCGGCGGTACAAGGCAACTAACTGAGGTAAATTTGTGTTTAAGTACACACGGGTGTTGCTAAAACTGAGTGGTGAGTTTTTCGCCGACCATGGCAATGAATCAACCAGCCCATTTGCCTCTTCAGCGCTATCGGATTTAGTGAACAATCTTGCTGAGCTAAGACAGCAAGGTGTACAGATTGCCATTGTGATTGGTGGCGGCAATATTGTCCGTGGTGAATTTTTAGCGCAACAAGGTTTTGACCGAATTGCCAGCGATCACATGGGGATGGTCGCCACACTCATCAATGGTTTGATGCTGTCAGAATGTTGTAAAAAAGCGAATTTACCCTGTAAATTAGTGACTTTGCTTGATTTGCCTGATGTGATCGCTTCATACCAGGCCCAACAGGCTATCCAAGATCTGGCGCGAAATTTTATTGTGATCTGCGCCGGCGGTACCGGCAAACCCTTATGCACCACTGATTCAGCCGCGGCGCAGCGCGCGGTTGATGTCAAAGCGGATATTATTTTAAAAGCGACAAAAGTGGATGGCATTTATTCCGCGGACCCTAAATTAAATCCTGACGCTAAATTTTATTCGACCTTATCATTTGATGAAGCCATTGAAAAAAAATTAGCCGTCATGGATTTACAAGCATTTGAATACTGCCGGGCAAATAACATGCCCATTCGTGTATTCAATATGCATGACAGCACAGCTTTAAAAAAATTGGTTTGTGGCGAACCAATTGGCACATTAGTTTCAAATTGACGTTAAGAGGTAACGATATGTTAAACAGCGATATTGAAAAACGAATGCAAAAAAGTATAGATATGTTGCATCATGAATTAAGCAAATTGCGCACCGGACGAGCGCACCCCAGTTTGCTTGAACACATTACCGTGAGTTACTATGGTAACGACACGCCTTTATCTCAGCTTGCCAGCATTACCGCTGCCGACGCGCGCACGCTACAAGTACAACCGTGGGAAAAAAACATTGTGCCTGATATTGAAAAAGCTATCATGCAATCGGATTTAGGATTGAACCCCGCCACCAGTGGCAATGTGATTCGTGTGCCATTACCGGCGCTCACCGAAGAACGTCGCAAAGAAATGATCAAACTGGTTAAAGCGGAAGCTGAAAAAGCCAAAGTCGCGGTACGCAATATTCGCCGTGATGTCAATGACGATAGCAAACGTCAAGTTAAAAACAAGACCATGAGTGAAGATGAAGAGCGCCGTGTGCAAAGCCAAGTACAAACCATTACCGACAAATTTGTTAATGAGATCGATAATATTGTCAGCCAAAAAGAAAAAGACTTAATGGCAATCTAACCCGTAAAGCGAATAATGCAAAATAACGAGACTGACAACAATTTACCTACACATGTTGCCATTGTGATGGATGGCAACGGTCGCTGGGCCAAAAAACAACACTTACCGCGTATGATTGGACACAGCAAAGGGGTTGAAGCAGTGCGACAGGTTATTGAAGAAGCACGCCAGCAAGGTATCAAAATTCTAAGTTTGTTCGCGTTTAGCAAAGAAAACTGGCAGCGCCCCCATGATGAAATTGATCATTTGATGGGACTGCTGTTGAAAAACTTGCAAAAAAAGCAGGTAGAAGAGTTACATAACAATAATATCCGTCTACGCGTTATCGGCGATATTGACGCGCTGAATAAAGCGATACAAAAACAGATTCAACAAGCAGAGGCGCTTACGGAAAATAATACGGCCATGACGGTGATTGTGGCAATTAATTACAGTGGTCAATGGGATATTAGCCACGCGGCTTGTCAAATGGCGCGTGACGCGGCTGAGGGCCGCATTGATCAGGCGGATATTACCGCGCCACGTTTCGCGCACTATTTATCACTATCGGATTTACCCGCGGTAGATTTATTTATCCGCACCAGCGGCGAATTACGGATCAGCAATTTTTTTCTTTGGCAAATTGCTTACGCTGAGCTCTATTTTACCGATGTGTTATGGCCTGATTTCACCCGAGAAAAGTTTTTACAGGCTTTAGATACATTTAAAACACGACAACGTCGTTTCGGCAAGGTCAGTTAGGCAAGCTATGCTACTCTCGCGAACCATTACCGCTGTGATTCTCATTATTATTGTCATTGTCGGCATTGTATATCTCTCGCCATTTTATTTTGCCATAGTGAACGCTTTATTCATGCTTGCCGCGGCTTGGGAATGGAGCTGCTTAGCCGGATTGAAAAAAAAGACCAGTCGTTGCGCTTATTTAATCGTCATTGCGCTCTTGTTTTATGTTGTCACTTACCTGCCATCATGGCTTGTGTTTATTATTGCAGGTTTGTGGTGGCTAGTTGCCATTTTTTTATTTATCAATTATCCCAAATTATCAACTTGGTGGTCAAACAAAACCGGCATCATCTGTGGCATGGGTATCGTATCAATTGTTCCCGCCTGGTTAGCGCTTAACACCATACACCATGCTGAACATGGCGTCATTCATTTACTGCTATTATTATTGATAGTCGGTCTGGCAGACAGCAGCGCTTATTTCAGCGGCCGCTATCTGGGCAAACATAAATTATTGCCAGCGGTAAGTCCAGGCAAAACTTGGCAAGGCGTTGCTGGCGCTTTACTTTCGACGATTATTATTGTGATATTAGTTACTTCAACTTTACATACCGATATTGTGCAAAAACAATGGTGGCAAATCTTAATCATATATCTCGCGACAACCCTAGCCAGTATTGTCGGCGATCTACTGGAAAGCATGTTGAAACGCAGTGCCGGACTCAAAGACAGTGGACAATTACTACCCGGTCATGGCGGCATGCTTGATCGCGTTGATGGTCTATTAGCAGCGGCGCCAATCTTTGCTTTGTTGTTATTGTTTTTATAAGCATTATTTACTCAAGTTCCCAAATACCAATCCAGTCACGGCGCTTCGCGCTATGCCTGGCACACCCCATAAATAAAAACCCCACCTAAAAGGTGGGGTTTTAAAGATAGATGAGATTATCTATCTGTTTTCATCATCCTTTTTAAAGTCCCATCATTTCATCTGCGCGCGCAAATACCGCAGGCATCTCTGATGCAGGAACATAAATATAGGGACTAAAATTCTTGTTAGTTAAATGGCTATTAATTAAAGAATCATTAGCACCTGATTGTCTAAGGTTTACTACCTCTTGAGCAAAATATTCAATGCCATCATATACTTTTTGTATTTGTATAATACTTCTAACTTCATCACCACATGGGGTTAGAACATCAACATAAGCCTCATCACCAACTTCAACATCAGGAGAAACTTCAGCATTAAAAGAATTGTCATTTGGTCCTGTGTCTGAAAAGTAAACTGTGTCAGTTGGTTTGAACTCATACACATATTTATCGATGTCTGATCCAGCACCATGAACCATCTGCGTTTTTGCTATTGAATCACCGTGTAGACCATCAGAAGCCAAATCATTAGTAGTAGCTATTCTGTCACCAAAAACATAAGCATTAATACCTCTTACTACTGACCGGGGATTCCCTATTACTTCCTCAGTACAGACTTTATTAGCATCCTCCTCAGCAATACCCATAAGCAATTTTTCTAAATCTTCCTGAGTAATGTTTGCGGTTAAGAAACTGGGCAAAGAGACTGTATCCATACATGCAATAGGCTGATATTTATCAACTCCTGAAGTATGTTGACATCCACCATGCTGGACAAAAGCATGATGTTTAATGGCCCATGGATCGAAAGAATTTTCATTTGTATGATGAGTAAAATCATACACATAAGTATCATTACATATTTTATTAGCCAATGGGAATGGGCGATAACAAATTTCCCCTGTCTTTCTTTTAGTAATTGTCACATCATGGCTTAATCTTGTTAAACTATCACTATCGAGATAAGAGTCAGCGGCCCAGTGAGAAGCATCAACGTCTCTCGCATCGTAATTATTACTATTATCTCCTAATGTTCTAACCCAGAAACCTTGAATATCAGTACTATTTGGATGTATACTGATCGGCCATTCATTAGGCACTTCATTCTCCTTATAAGAAAATGATAGGCCATGCCAAGCATCTATCATTGGTCCAGCAACACCAGAATGAATCACACCACCGGTTTGCGTCATTGCTGATGCCAAACTCATTTGTGATTTATCAGCATAGTCATCAACCTGAAAAGCTTCTTGCAGCATACTCATCTGGTCACGATCGATGAGTTTGATGCGCTTACCAATTTCAGTCAAGTCTTCAGCAACACGTAATGCAGCACCTCTAATCATCTCAGCTGTTTCAAACGATTCGGTTGTTCTAGCTTCCGAATGATTAAGTAATTCCTCTGGTGTCGCTAAATACTTATCAGCATTTCTATCCACCATATGCATATTATTTTTTCCTAGATCTTTTGTAGACACACCAAGAACAACTGCTTTTGCGTCAAGTGTTGTACTATCACGCAATACAAAGTTACCAATTAATCCGGCATATTTATTATAGGCTTGCGTAATAACTTCAAGACGTTTTTCAGCATTATCACGGATTGTTTCTTTAGCTTCTTGGAGCATTTCAATAACACAATCATAATTTTGTGAACAACGTCGAAAATCTGGATAAATATCGTCAAACGCGAGTGCCGCAGTCATGCTATCGTATGCAGCTTCGCGCCCTTCGTTGTATATATCAGCGTTTCCATCCCTCTCTACTTCTTCATGCCATTGTTTTAAATACAATTCATAAGACGTAATTGCTTTCATTTGCAACATTGCCCAATAGGTTTTATACATCAAAATAGTGGTGATTTTTCTTAATTGCAGTGCAGCCAAATCAGGTGTAATCACATGGGTATCCGGTTTATTAGGATCATCATGATTAAATAGAAATGGAACGCTGTCATTAAGAATTTGTGCCTCAGCAAAATTAGAATAATACAAGTCTGCCAAGGTTTTAAAATAAGGTTGGACATGTCTTAATTGAGGATCAAGCATATTATCAGCTGGATCATCTGCGCCTAACATATTGTAAGCATATAATGCCGTATACATATCCTCAGCTTCTCCTGGATCAAATGCTAATTGATAAAAATCAAGCGTGTGCTTACCGCCAAAATTATGATTATATCCAGGTTCATGATCGCCACCTGGCATTAAATAATAATCATCTTCTTGAGCGGCGGCTCTCTCTGCATCCATCAAATTGTCAACATGATCGACAGCTTCGTTAAAATTTTCATGAATTTTTTCATCATTCATATACTGCAACATTTCAGTCATATAAGACGTATCCTGACTCAGATTAATCATCTCATCCTGTAATTCCATAAGTTGTGCCGTAACGCGATTGTCAAAATCATTAATCATATCAGTGATTGGCGAATAATCAGGATCTGCTGATGACCCATCGGTAACAAAATCACAATAGTATTTATTTACATCGTCATCCAAATCACCAAATTGAACAGTGTCGCACAAATACCCGGTAGTCATTGTTAAATACTTAAATCCTGGCACAAAATCGCCTGCTGCTTCCAAGGCCATCGGAACAAATAGGTCTTCTAAACCAAGTTGTGATGATTGTAAAGAGGTTGTCATCGCCGATGCACTATTGCTCTCACGGCCACTAAGTTGATTTTGACTTATTAAATTCAATCCAGTATTCGAATGCTCATATTGTTGTCTTAAATTATCGATGCCACTCGGTCTATTCTGTTCATGGTAGAATTGGTAAGATGTGGTAAAATTAACAGGAATAGGCAAACGTCTTTTTGACGAATTAGCATCAATAACGTTTGAATACAAACAAGCATTGTTAGAATCAGAACAAACAACCACACGAAACTCATTAGGCAGATTCGTGACACCTAACACATCAACTCTGCCTCGATTCTTAATCAGCGTAGCGGCTTCCTGAGTAGCACCCTGAGCATCAGCAATATAATAGTAATTACCTTGATGCAAATCAGTAAAGCGTTTTGAAGGAATAATGCTTATTTTCTGCATGTTTTCCTGTTGATTTTGAGAGGAAGTTGACGCCGCCAAACTTGAACTAAGTGGCAACACCATACTACCCACACACGCAAAGATAAAAGATGAAATAAACCTAGAACGGTTTTTATTATTATTCATGAACAACCTACCTTATTATTTGTTAGTATTATTATTTGATTATTT
>JBCCYM010000018.1:0-26031 GCA_039190005.1 Pseudomonadota bacterium | reverse complement strand
TGAACATTGGTGAACCTGTATCACCACGAAAAAAATTAAATTTTTTATATACCATTGATAATAAAAGTATTTTTTGTTTATAAAAGTTCATAAGTGTTCATAGGGGAATATCGCCTTTTCAATATTCTCTACATTCATAATGCACAGGTCGGTGGTTCAAGTCCACCCATATCCACCATATACAAGGAATACCATGCATGACGATAAAACCACCACCATGCGGGCCATGGTATTGGAAACCATTGGTAAGCCACTGACGCTGCAATCGCTTCCGATTCCTGAACCTACGGATCATCAGCTTAGACTAAAAGTCCTCACCTGCGGTATATGCCGCACCGATTTACATGTTGTTGACGGTGAGCTCGCCGACCCCCAGGTGCCAATGATTCCCGGACATCAAATTGTGGGAGAGGTTGTTAAAAAGGGACAGGCTGTGAGCGCGGCTATTCGTTTAGGTGATCATGTCGGTGTGCCTTGGTTAGGCGGATCATGCGGTCATTGTGAAGCCTGCCGACAGAATAGAGAAAATTTATGTGACCATGCTGTTTATACTGGTTATCAAATTTATGGCGGATTCGCGGAGTACTGTGTTGCCGATGCCCGTTATTGTTTTCCTATTCCGACTGCCTATTCGCCCACTCAAGCCGCGCCATTGCTCTGCGCCGGCCTTATTGGCTATCGCGCTTTTAAAAAAACAGGCGCAGGCAAACATATCGGCTTTTACGGCTTTGGTTCAGCCGCACATATCCTCACGCAACTCGCTGTTTATCTTAAACGTTCTGTTTACGCGTTTACTCGTCCCAATGATCATCACACACAAAGCTTTGCGCGATCACTGGGAGCCGTTTGGGTAGGTGGTTCGGATCAGTCACCGCCACGCCTGCTCGATGCGGCCATTATTTTCGCGCCAGACGGCGCGTTATTGCCTCAGGCACTGCAACATGTCAAAAAAGGTGGTACCGTTGTCTGTGCTGGTATCCACATGTCGGATATTCCCAGTTTTCCTTATCGTTATCTTTGGGGAGAACGGCAGATTGTCTCCGTCGCTAATTTAACACGTCAGGATGGCGAGGAATTTTTAGCTCTGGCGCCAAAAGTACCCATTAATACAAACGTGACAATATACCCGCTACAACAAACAAACCAGGCCTTAGATGATTTGCGTGCTGGACGTTTTGATGGCTCGGCGGTTATCAAAGTGCTATAACCCAAAAACTAATCAATTAATCGTATATTATAGTTATAATCATCTTAACCATTAATATTGACATGTTATAACATAACACATAATATGATTAAATATAATCACATAATAATTTTAAACAGGAGAAAATAATATAATGACTGCTTTTCAATGGTTCTCTTTCTTGTCAATATTGGCAGCTAGTCTTATAGGTGGGTATTATCCTTTAGTAAAGTATAATCGAGCGATAAGCGAGCACGCGTTCCCCGCTGGCAAAGCATTTACATCTGGCATATTTTTAGCGCTATCGTTAACGGTGATGCTGCCAAGCGCTTTTTCATTATGGCAAAAGATTTTGCAACATCATGTATATCCTGTAGCAACGTATATTGCCATTGGTGTTTTCATTGCCCTATTAGCGCTTGAGCACCGCCTCGATCATATTAGACAAGAGCAGGAACCCAATTCAGCCATTATTCCGATTGTGATGACCACGATGATAGGTATTTGTTCTTTTTTACTGGGTACCGCGTTAGGCGTGAGTGATACCTTGGCGGCGGTGATGGTATTTCTAGCAATTATCGCCCATAAAGGCTCCGCCTCATTTGCTTTAGCGCTGACAATGGTCAGAAGCAAAATGACTCGTATACAAGCCTATATCTGTTTTTTATGTTTTGCCTTTGCCACACCCATAGGCATCGTATTGGGTGCCGCTGTGCATCGATACATTACTGGAGAGTCGGCATTGATTTTTAAAGGCATTATTATAAGCGGTGCTGCCGGTGTGTTTTTGTATTTGGCAACGACGTATGGGTTAAGGCATACGCCATTTGTAAAAAACTGCCGTGATAGCAAAGGATTTTTAATTATGCTCCTTGGTTTAGTGATTACTATTTTGGTCAGTGTGCTACTGTCTTACGCGAGTCATATTCAACATTAGGCGATTCATTAGGTTTGTAGCCCTTTCCTAAAAATGATTAATTGTTATCAAATCTTGCGAACAATAAAATTTTTAGGTTAAACTACAAAATAACGTTTGGCATTTATTTAGTGAAGGAGAAAATAACTATGTCCAAAACCATCGTGATATGTTGTGACGGTACTGGTAAAGATTATAGTTCTGTCAACACGAATGTGATCCACGCCGTTGAATATATCATCCGGGATGATAAACAAATTGTTTACTATGATCCTGGTGTTGGGACCATGAATTTCCTCGGTCGTCCGCGGCAAAGAAGTCTGGGAGCATCACTAGGCAAATTATTTGGATACGGATTAGTGATGCGACTTATGGATCTTTACAAATTGCTGATGCATGCTTATCAAGCGGGCGATAAAGTGTTTCTTTTCGGCTTTAGTCGCGGCGCCTATACGGCTAGAGCATTTGCGGGAATGCTTTATAAATGTGGTTTGCTCGAAGCGGGCGCTTATAATCTTTTACCTTACGTGACCAGAATTTATCTCACACATGATAATAATGACATCGCGGCCGGTTTCAAACAAACATTTTGTCGACCATGTACCCCTTATTTCATTGGTGTGTGGGATACCGTTAAATCGCTGGGGTATTTTTTGGGAAAACATTTTTTTGATGCCAAATTAAATCCAGAAACACAATATGCCTATCATGCCCTTTCTATTGATGAGAAACGGAAAAAATTCGATGTTGCTTTATGGGATAAAAAACAAAGCGCTGATCAAACTGTAGAACAAGTTTGGTTTCCGGGGGTGCATTCAGATATTGGTGGAGGCTATGTGCAACGACAGTTATCCGACATTACCCTGGAATGGATGCTAAATAAAGCGACACGAGCAGGTTTGCGACTGAAACCAGATTGGCAATCCCATCTTAATGCTGATCCTTGTGGTGTTATGCACAATTCGCGTACCGGTTTATGGAAATTGTGGTCGCCGCTCAATCGCTTTATTCCTGAAGGTTCTTGCCTGCATCAGAGTGTGCTTGATCGTCTTGATAACACTGAACTTAATTATCAACCTGATAATTTGCCGCGAGAATATACAATTATGCCGTAATTAAACCTGAAAACCGCCGTAGCCATAAATGAGTCAATGCGCTACTGAGAAATTGCCTATAAAAGCTTTTTCCCTCGGCTTATTTTCCATTGATCGTCAAGCGCCAAATTGCTCGACAAATCATAGACTGTTTTCATGGCCGAAAGTACTTGCTGAGTTTGTGTGAAATTGAGATTATTTTTCTCATAGGTCTGATTAAATATTCTAATAAGAATATTACGCCTTGCGCAAAAATAGTTATAAATATTCTTTGATCCTTGCTCGGTGACCCTAAAGGCAACAATTTTTTTTGAACCAATTTCTAAGTTGGTCTTTTCGACGTATTTTAATTGAATCAATTTTTTAACGCTATAGTTAATATTCGAAAAATCAATGCGATTAAGCATTCTCCCTAATTCATTTAATGTTTTAGCTTTTTCTCCTATACCAATTCCATGTAATACGATAACTTCATTGGCGCCCAAATCATCATCAGAAACATATCTTTGACAATCTTCCATCCAGCGTGTTAATGAATGAAATAGTTTAACAATCGCGTACTCAAACGTGACTATTTCAATTTCAGTATTATTTTCTAAGAAACCTTTTTCGAACTCATCTAAATTTTCCTCTTCTTTTTTTTCTACCGTTTTGACCATAATATTATCCAAAATGAATTTTCATTTTTGCGAAAGAGTACCATGATTTTGATTAACTTATAACTGGATTTTTTGAAAAATCAATTTTAATTCAGTAATTTACTGTTAAATTGATATAAATTTTTATAAAATTTTTAATCTCGCTTTTCTTTGCTGGTTTGTTAAGGTTTATGTCTAATTCATCACAAGTATCACGAGGCGTTTATGATAGAAGAAAAAAAACAATATATGATGGCCCTTTACTATGGTTTTATGACCTCGCGTTGTATTCATGTGGTTTGTGAATTAAATATTGCCGATATTATTGGCGATCAGGCATTAAGCATTGAACAACTCACTGATGAAGCCAGCTGTAAAAAAGCCTATTTGGAAGCTATTTTAAGCTTGCTTATTAAGCACAATATTTTTAAAAGAAATGCTAAAGGTGAATATGAAAATACTGACTATTCTCATATTCTCCGCGCTGACCATCCACAATCCATTAAATCTTGTATGATTCTAGAAAGTCCTTGTCGTTGGAACGCGTATGGTGAAATGACCTATGCGGTAAAAAGCGGTAAATCACCCTTTGAAAAGGTTCATGGCATGTCATATTTTGATTATCTTGAAAAAGACATTGCTGAGAATAAACGTCATGCTGAGGGTGTGAAAGTTTTTACGCGAGAAGAAGAACAGGAAATTGTTAATAACTATGATTTTAATCAGTTCGGCGTTATTGCTGACATAGGTGGTAATACGGGCAGTATGCTCAAACAGATATTACTCAAACATACTAATTGTAAAGGCGTCCTGTTTGATTTACCCAACACCTTAAAAAAACAGCGGCTTGAACTGGAATCTATCGATAAAAATCGCTGGCAGTTTATCGCCGGTGATTTTTTTGAAAAAATACCTGAAGGCGCGGATCTGTACTTTTTAAAACGTGTCATTCACGACTGGGATGATCAGCAGTGCGTTCAAATTTTAAGCAATGTTAGCAAGGTCATTGCCAAAACCGGTAAAGTTATTATTGCTGAAACCGTAACTGATTTTGAGCAAGACAATCCTTTTGTCGATATTACCGAGATTTTTGTTTTCTGCTTAATGGGTAGTGGAAAAGAACGCACTAAAGCACAGTTTGCTGCCTTGGCAAAAGCCAGCGGCTTTAAATTAAATCGTATTATTCCAACAAATTCTATTATTTCCTTAATTGAACTGACGCCAGATGTTTAACGGTATGGCCTTTAACTTTTTGCAGGGTTTTTATTTTGCTCGCTGAATCAAGATGGTTTGCTATCGTTTGGCACTAGCCTTTTGGTCTTTTGGCTCTTCGATCCTTCGACCCTTCGACAAGCTCAGGGACCGCCCTTCGACGAGCTCAGGGACCACGAGCTTAGGGACGGCAGACTCAGGTGTCACTACGGTTTTTAGGTTTAAATTGGCTAACACTATTTTCCATTAGCATTTGTAGCTTCATTGAACTTTTTGGTTAAATTCTTTGAAATCAATTGAAAGCAAGCTATCTATCGTTGCGATAGTATTATTTTTTAAGTAAGAAATCGAAAAAACAGGGAAATTCGTATGATCTATTTCCGTATAGTTTAGTAAATCAAATCCTTTGCTTAAAACATTTTTCAAAAGACGGTGATCAGGCTTAAATAACGGCGATCGCTCATTTTTATCGTTATACCCTAACAGCCAATAAAAATTTTCTGATGTCCATTGGTGCCAATCAACAGATTGTTGTTCAAAATAAGTTTTAATAAAATTAATACCCATCCCATAATAAGCCAAATCGACTAGACCCATGCCGCCAAAGCGACAAGGGTTGAATTCAATAGGAATAAATTGACCGTTATGGTTGATTTTGAATTCAGCATGTATGGGGAAATTTTTTATGTTTAGTTCTTTATTCAGTGTATCAAAAAAACGAGTTAATTCTGATGCCAGTTTTTGGTAAATTTCTTTGTTAAAATAATATAATAACTGAACGTATTTGTTATTAACTGCTTGAGGATGAACATAAATTCCTAAAATAACAGCTTGTCCTTTGGTGTTATAATACATATCTACAGCATATTCATCTTTGCCATCAATATAATCCTCTAAAATCATTTTTTCGGAGAAAGCCCGCGGATACATTTTATTAAAATCTATCAGTTCTTTTTCAACTTCTTCCGCGATTTTTTTCTTATCTGTACGCGCGTCAATGACAAAATTTGCCCCACCCATGAAACCACTGCTAGGCTTTAAAATGAATTTTCTGCCTGGAGGAACAGTTATGGTGTGAATTTTATCTATAGTGATTTCTTCAAAGAAGAAATTTTCAAATAAATGCGCGATCAATGATCTGAATTTATACTTATTACGAAAAATTTCAAAATTATTTTTCAAATCATCGCTAAGCTTGTTTTTTATAATGGGATAGATTGTATCAGATGAAACGTATAACAAGTCATTAGCCGTAATGATTGTATCTGAACCAGCTAAATCTCGCGCGTTAAGTTTTATCACATCATTTTATACTAAATGAATTGATTTAGGGACATAGCCTTTGTTTTTAGGGAATATTAAATATTTATTCACGCGCTTTTCTCCTTTTTAAATTTTTAAAAACTAAAGGTAAATATTAGATTATTTTTTTCAAGCGAGCGCCAAAACAAAAAATCCGCCATTAATATATCAAATGTTTAGGAAAACGCTGCTATAATTTCTTTAGTACATTTCTGTCGAAATCAATCGCCCAAGTCAATTAGTTTTTTTGCCTCATCAAAAGATACAGTGTCATTTTTTTCCTCAAAGCGCTGTGTCGCTAATAAATAATCTTCTTTGTCCTCAAGAAAGGATGTTAAAGCTTGTTTTATATAATGGCTTTTTGATCGACCTGTTTTTTTAGCTAGACGTACTAGTCGATGTTCAAGATCTGTTGGTAAATGAACGGCTAACATAATTACTTTCGCGCTATAAAATATAAGACAAGTATGGCATTTGTTAGGGAAATTGCAAGCCTATTTAGTCACTCTTGTTTTTATTTATATCCATTTGATTGGGTAAATTTTGACTAGAAAAAATCACAAAAATCTTTAGCCTGCGCCCATTACACGTTAGAATAGTGATTATGAACACAATAACAACTGATGAAATAAACAACATACTGCAAAAGTCAGAAACTGGTATGCTCGCGGAAGAGCTGCATGGATTGATTTGCGGTATTATTTGTGCTGACACAGAACATGATGGTGAGACAAAATGGCGGCGGTTGGTTTTTGATAACGCTCAGGTAGACGCGTCGTTGGTGGCATTATTTGATCAAAGCCGCGAGCAGTTATCCAGCGAACAGTTTGATTTCCAGTTATTGCTGCCGGAAGAAGACGAAACACTTGAATGTCGCGTTGAAGCCTTGGCGCGATGGAGTGATAGTTTTCTAAGTGGCTTAGGTTTGGGGGGTATGGATGAGGCGGAAATGGACCGGCTTACAAAAAACAGTGATCTTGGCGAAACGCTGGATGACTTAATTGCCATTAGTCAAGTCAGCTATGAGCCACCAGACGATGCCGACGATAGCGAAAACGATTACACGGAAATTGTTGAATATGTGCGCGTGGCAGTGATGTCTGTGTTTATTGAACTACGTCTGCAAGCGACAAAAACGGGTAATAAAGAAAATAACGATGAATAGCGCGCCCAAAATTACCATAGAAGAATATCGCCAACGCCGCCGCCGTGTTTTTGATCAGATGGCGGAAAACAGTATTGCCGTTCTGCCAACAGCAACGGAAAAAGTGCGCTCCGCTGACGGTTACTATCCTTTTCAAGCGGACCGTGATTTTTATTATCTTACCGGCTTTAATGAACCGGAAGCGATCGCGGTTTTAATCAAAGCAAAAGAAAATCGTTTTATTCTCTTCAATCGTGCCAAAAATCCGCAGCAGGAGCAGTGGTTAGGTCATTTTAGTGGCCAGTCCGGCGCGATAAATGATTACGCAGCGGATGCATCCTATCCTTATCAGGAGTTTGAGCAACGTCTGCCAGAATTATTATATGATAAAGAACATCTCTACTTTCCCTGGAAGTCTGATAATACGATCCAGAACATATTGATGCGACATATCGATGCCATCAAACAAAAATCCCGTTTTGGATTGATTGCGCCAACGACAACACATAATCTCGCGCCGATTATTCATGAATTACGCCTGTTTAAAAGCCAGGCGGAAATTGAGATGATGGCTTACGCCGCGGAAATATCGAGTAAAGCGCATCTTGCCATGATGCGAGCTTGTCGTCCGGGAAAATTTGAGTATCAATTGCAAGCGGAGCTTTCTTATGTGCTCCAACAACACGGCTGTCTACAGTACGCGTATGATCCCATTATTGCCGGCGCTGAGAATGCTTGCACCTTGCATTATTGCCGTAATGGCAGTTTGTTGAATGACGGTGATTTAGTATTAATAGACGCTGCCGGTGAATATCACTATTACGCCGCAGACATTACCCGTACTTTTCCGGTAAATGGTGTGTTCAGCGCGCAACAAAAACAGCTTTATACCATTGTATTGCAAGCGCAAACTGCTGGCATGCGTTGTTTAAAACCAGGGTATACCCATCATGATTTTAACCAGGCGATTGCCAAAACAATTACCGAAGGATTGCTTGACTTGGGTATTTTATCCGGTGACGCGGAAACGCTTTTGGCGGAAAAAGCCTATCGCGCTTTCTATCCGCATTCGGGGGGTCATTGGTTAGGTTTAGATGTGCATGATGTCGGTGATTATCACCTGCAAACTAAAGCGCGGGAATTTATGCCTGGCATGGTCATAAGCAATGAACCTGGTATTTATATTCCTCATGGGCAACACAATGTTGACGCGCAATGGCAAGGTATCGGTATTCGTATTGAGGATATGGTGGTTATTACCGAAACCGAACCTCGTGTTTTAAGTGCTAATCTGCCTAAAACCGTTACAGAAATTGAAGCATTCATGGCAAACCAATGAATACAAGTGCGAAAATAGCGGCTACGGATATTGTGATTGTTGGTGGCGGTTATGTCGGTTTAAGTCTGGCTTTAGCGTTATCGTCATTGCCGATTCATATTACCATCATTGAAGCGAAAGCTAAGACCGATGACGATCGCCGTAGTCTGGCTTTGAACTATGGCAGTTGCCGTTTTCTTGAGCAGCTTGGTTTGTGGCAAAGCTTATCCACACAAGCGCAAGCGATTAAAAAACTACATATTTCCGAGCGAGGTTATTTTGCCAAATTGCGTTTTGACGCTGAAGAAGAACAAGTGCCGGCGCTCGCGTATGTTGTTGCCGGTCAGCGATTGTTGGACGGCTTATATCAACAGGTAAGTAATTGCGAGCGGATCACATTATTACAACCGGCTATGGTCCAAGATTTAGATCACGCGCAACAGTGCTTAACGCTTGATTATCAGGGCGATACCCATTCTTTGAACTATCAATTATTAATTGCCGCTGATGGTGCAGGTTCTGTTATCCGGCAAAAACTTGGTGTTGGTGTTAAATCGCTTAATCATCATCACAGCGCCTTGCTTTATCGTGTGGAAGCGGATTCGCCTAAGTCAGAGACAGCGTATCAACGTTTTACCAGTGATGGGACGCTTGCCATGTTGCCTTTGGACAACAATTACTATAAGTTAGTCATTAGCGGTAAAAACGAATCCATTGCGCGCTGGAAAGTTTTGGATAACACAGCATTTAACGCGAAGTTGCAAAAAACATTTGGTGGATTTCTTGGTACGTTGCATTGTCGTGGTGAGGCGATAAGTTATCCAATACAAACACTTCAGGCGACGCAACAAGTCGTAGAACATGCCGTCATTATCGGCAACGCCGCGCATACTTTCTCGCCGATTGCCGCGCAAGGATTGAATTTGAGTTTTCAAGATGTCGCGGTGCTGGCACAAATTATCGCGCGAGCAGTTCAACAAAAAGAAGATTTTTCAGCATTGCCGGTATTACAGCGGTATGCAAAAAAACGTCGAGCAGCCCAGCGCAGCACACAATATTTTATGCGTTTGCTGACTAAAAGTTTGCAAACTAATAATATCTTTTCAATCTTATCACGCCAATTGGTTTTATCAGCCGCGGATAGTTGTTTAACGTTACACCATATCATGGCGGCTAAATTTATGGGGATTGATACGTCTAGGTTTGTTACTAAACACGGTTGATCATCCATTAAAGCTGACAATCATTTCATCAAGCTTTTTAGACTATTCAGCGTCTTTATTTTGTGAAAATAGTTGCTATTTTTGTACTATACTTTATTCACCATGTACTTTAAATGATTTTAGTAAAATCAGGAGAGCTTAACTATGAAAAAAATTATAATTAACGCTAAAGTAATTGCTTGTTCTATTGTTTTGGTTTTCTTTAGCCAAATCAGTCTTGCCCAGCAACAACAACAATTAGAAGCTGGTTATGTGTCCCTTAATCAGCAGCAACAGCAACAAGAAGCTGAAAATGTGTCTCTTAAGCAGCAGCAACAACAGCAGCTAGAAACTGAAGATGTGTTGCTTACTAAGCAGCAACAACAGTAGCTGAATAGCATTCAATTCAAATATCATTATAAAGGGGGGCGCTACGCGCCTCCTTTTATTTTTGTAAGTCAAAGCTATGAGTACGCTTCTTTACGCGTGCCTGCTTGAACCTAAAAACCACAGCAGTTTTTAGCTTGAATAAAATATGGCATCCGTTTATCATAATCAACTGTTTTGTGCTTAATTTAAGAAAGTACCCTAAAGATTGTCTTAGATCAATTTTGACTAACACAATTCACCTAGAGACTTTATACTAAAGTGTTAAACGTTTTATAATTTTACTTTTACCAAAAATATGGCGTTATAAATACCAGTGCCAACAAAAATCACACTGTTATATGCGGTAATTATAGGAATATGGTTAGTGATTCTAAGTTTCCGTGTCATTATACTTAGAGGTAGTCCGGTCGCTAAACTTTTTGGAGTTTCGCCTGTCGAACATCCTGAAAAAATACTCCAACGTGCCATTCGAGGTCACGCGAATCTAACTGAATACGCGCCATTATTTTTAATCCTCATGCTGATAGCTGAACTCAACCATGCGTCCTCTGTTTTGCTTTATCTAGTTGGCGCAATTTTTACGGTGGGACGGTTAATGCATGGTATTTTATTCTGTTTTATGCGACAAACAAATGGTGTGATGCGTATCGGTGGGATGGTATTGACACTAACAGCAATCATTATCGCTTTAGGTATTACTATATTTCTTTTGATCTAGCTTGTTAAATCAGAGTCAGTCTTTTTAGGGAATCAAAATGCTAGGCGCAATTATTAAGCTGCTTACATAATTGTTTATATTGTTATCACCGAGTGCGCTCCAACTGTTGCCATCCCATTTAGCAATATATCTGGCTGGCATGCCGCCTGCGGTATAAAAATAACCGCCAGCATAAACCTCATCGTTGCCATCAGTGGTAAGCGTGTGAACGGCGTCATCCATACCGCTGTCGAGTGAGCTCCAGCTATCGTTCTCCCATTTAGCAATATAATTAGCACTGCTTCCATCTGCGATGGTGAAACTGCCACCAACATAGATTGTGTCATGACTATTGGCAGTAATAGCGGCGACGTATTTAAAACCGCCGTCAATACCGTCGCCGAGTGCGCTCCAACTGTTGCCATCCCATTTAGCAATGTTGCTAGCTAGTACACCCCCCACTGTGTCAAAAGCACCGCCGGCATAAACATTATCCTTACTATCAGTGGCAAGCACATAAGGAGAATCATTTGCACCGTCGCCGAGTGCGCTCCAACTATTGCCATCCCATTTAGCAATGTAGTTGGCTGGCATGCCACCTGCCATGTCAAAAGCACCCCCGACATAAAGGTTATCACTGCTATCAACAGCAAGGGCTAAAACAGAGGGGAAGAAGGTGTTATTATCAACACCACTGCCAAGTGCGCTCCAGCTATTGCCATCCCATTTAGCAACGTAGTTCGCTGATACACCCCCCGCTGTGGTAAAACGACCGCCGGCATAAATATTATCCTTACTATCAGTGGCAAGCGCATTAATAGCATTATTTACACCCTCAGCAAGCGCACTCCAACTGCTACCATCCCATTTAGCAATGTAGTTCGCTGATACACCATCCGCTGTGGTAAAACGACCACCGGCATAAACAATACCATTGCTATCAGCAGCAAGCGCAAGCACTAAATTATTCATGCCATCACCAAGCGCGCTCCAGTGGTTACCATCCCACTTGGCAATGTAATTAGCATCGTTTCCATCTGCGCTGGTAAAATCACCGCCGGCATAGAGATATGTTGACGCAATAATACTCTGTGAACCACTAATAATTTTGTTGCTGCCCTTGCTCGCATCTTCTATTTGTACTTTAACATCTTTTGAGATTGGCGTGTTTTGTTTAATCGAATGCAGCCAAATATAGCATTGCCCGCCCGCAGAAATCGTTTGACCTGAACAGGTATCTGCCTCAGTCTCAATGTCAGATGGCGGTTCCTTCACCTCTATCAATTTGTTACCGTCATTATTATTATCTGTGAATACATAGGCTGGTGATTCGAGTGTAACCTTATGGTTCACTGTAACCAGTAGTTGTTGATAGGCGCCCTTACGTTCACCTCCAGATAAGGTCGCAATTATCTCAGTGGGTATGCCAAATTCAGGCTCACCAATAAGTGTATTTCCCGCTTTGTTGTTACGCACTCTTAATGTATCTGTGGTGCCGCTTAAACCTGTTGTATCTTCGCTATTCACACGAAACGTACAATAACCGCCCTTAGCATGTATACCATTGGTGAGACAGTCACCCACATTCCACCCGACAGTTGTAGCACCATCGCCGTAATCGCCAATAAATTCAGCTTCTATCGCGTCAGCTGGTAGCGAAAATTCAGAGTTATTCGTTAAAGTAACATCTTCGTCGAGCAAGAGTGATGAAGATTTTTGTTTTTGCGGCAGTTCCGTAAACGAAAAATCTGTCTCCGGTACTTCCGGAACAAGCATGGCTGTTGGATTACTTAAGTACCAAGAATCTATCGGCTGAATCGCAAATTCACCAGCTTCATATATCCCATTATTGAGTGCTTTGGTTGCACAAGATTTTTTAGGCGCAAGTATATCGGTACAGGTACTTGCTGAACTATCAAGGCGCCAACTATTATTTGATGAGCTTATTGCTTGACCATTAATTTGCGCGGGGACATTGCTGGTATTGGTCAACGTTATTGTCCCAGGGACATTTGGAGTAGTAATCGTAGGCACAGTAATATCAAGCTCTGGATATTCAACTTCCAAAGGTAGATTAATCACATTGCTGTCCTGACGTGCTAATTGTATACTAATGACAGTCTGTCCTGGACTGGCTGGTGATACTTGATTGCCAGAAAAAACTACCGTATAAACATTATTCGTACAGCTTTGCGAAGCTGTAGTACCTGAGGGTAAACCCGTAATTTCTAGAGGATTACATAATGTTACCCCCTGACCAAGTGGCGTATCTAAGGCCTGTGTGATGGTAATTGGTTCCCCTGGGCCTTTTGGCGAAGCATAAACAGCTTGCGCTGTGGTTGTAATCGTTGTCTGTATGTTTTGCGCATGAGTACCGCTGCAACCATTCAACAGTAATACAATACCAACAAAAGATAATGCAGAAATAAGTGTCGAAAATGGTCTTTTAATCATAGTAAATACCTAACTTGAATATCAATTTACATTCTGAATGCCGCATTAACGAAACCTTAACCACAGCATTTTTATGAAATCATCATGTTTTTTCTTTCAAATTAGGATAGTATATCTACCATTATGATATTTCAATATTTTTTAGGAAGTGAGTTCTATAAAGGCGTACGACTATGGTATTATTTGGTTTGATCTGGCATAGTAATTCGGTTTAAAATAGAATCTATCACATGCAGTTATTGTTATAATTATCCATGACAACCGATCAACAACATCGCTATCAGCAAATAAAGCGCGTTACTGTTATTGGCATTATTGTCAACTCCTTACTCGCTATCGCGAAAATCTCAATTGGATTTATCGGGCATTCACAAGCATTGGTGGCCGATGGTGTCCATTCATTTTCTGATGTCATTACTGATACGATGGTGATGTTGGCGGCAAAAGCGAGTAATCAAAGCCCTGATCAGGATCATCCTTACGGTCATGGTCGTATTGAGACATTAGCCACCATGTTAATGGCGATTGTGCTGGTGATTATCGGTGTGATCATCGCTTATCAAGGGGTTTTTGATATTATTCACAGTGATTATGTGATGCCTGATGTCATGGTCATCATCATGGCGGCGATTTCCGTGCTTGCCAATGAACTGTTGTTTCAAATTACAAATGCTGTTGGTAAACGTGTTAACTCGTCTTTGCTATGCAGTAATGCCTGGCATAATCGCATTGACGCGCTGTCGTCACTGGTTGTGCTGATTGGCGCCATTGGCGCTAAATTCTCTTATTTATGGTTAGATAGTGTCGCCGCGATTATTATCGCTATTTTAATCATTAAAATGGGCATTAAATTGGCTTGGCCTAGCGCTAAAGAATTAGTCGATACGGGTTTGTCGCTGGAAGAAACAGAAAAAATCAGGGAAAAAATCAAATGTGTGGCCGGTGTTAAATCGATTCATCAATTGCGTACCCGAAGCCTCGGCAATACGGTGTTTACCGATGTTCATATCCAGGTTGAAGCGCGTCTTAGTGTTTCTGAAGGGCATTATATTGCCGATCAAGTCTACGCGGCGTTGGTACACAGTGGTTTTGACATTTCTGATGTATTGGTGCATATCGATGCGGAAGACGATGAACATATCCTTAGCTCCAAATACCTCCCCAATCGCGCTCAAATCATCGCCGATTTACAAGCACAATGTCATCATTTGGGTTTGCCTCAACACTGGGAAAACGTTCAATTACACTATTTAGGTGGTAAAATCTATGTGGATTTGTTTTTTCCATTGTCGATATTAGAGCATCAAGACCCTAAAAATCTCCGTGCTGATTACAAAAAAGTGACCGATACTATTGATTATCTTGGAGAAATCAGACTATACTTCTCCGATAGTCAATAACCAGCTCAGAGGGGAAATAAAATGCCTATAGACATTGTAAATTTTATCAACGATCAAGACGTTAAATTTGTTGATTTACGCTTCACCGATACCTTAGGAAAAGAACAGCACGTCACTGTGCCGGCAAGTATTGTTGACAAGGATTTTTTAGCCGAAGGTAAAATGTTTGACGGCTCATCCATTGCCGGTTGGAAATCGATTAATGCCTCTGATATGATTTTAATGCCGGATCCTGACACCGCGATTGTTGACCCTTTCTTTCAGGATAAAACATTATTGTTACGTTGTGATGTGATCGAACCCTCAACCATGATTGGTTATGAACGCGATCCGCGCCATATTGCCCACCGCGCCGAAGAATACCTCAAATCTACCGGCATTGCTGATGCGGCTTATTTTGGTCCTGAACCTGAATTTTTCCTCTTTGATAGTGTTTCCTGGAATAACACCATTAACAGCGCTTTCTTTGCTGTTGACACAGAGGAAGGGATTTGGAATTCGGCGAAAAGCAACCAAGAAGGTAATCGCGGGCATCGTCCGGGGGTTAAAGGCGGGTATTTCCCTGTGCCGCCGGTTGATTCTTCGCAGAATATTCGCTCGGAAATGTGTCTTGTGCTCGAGCAAATGGGATTAAAAGTAGAAACGCATCACCATGAAGTGGCTACCGGTAACCAAAATGAAATTTCAGCGCGCTTCAATACCTTGTGCTGTAAAGCCGATGAGTTACAAATTTTGAAATATGTCGTGCATAATGTCGCTCACCGACATGGTAAAACGGCAACGTTTATGCCAAAACCACTGGCCGGTGATAATGGGAGTGGTATGCACTGTCACCAATCGCTGGTGAAAGATGGTAATAACCTGTTTTCTGGCAGCAAGTATGCCGGTTTATCAGAAACGGCATTGCATTACATCGGTGGTATTTTGAAACACGCGAAAGCGCTCAACGCCTTTACCAACGCGACTACCAACAGTTACCGCCGTTTGGTGCCCGGTTTTGAAGCACCAGTGATGTTAGCGTATTCAGCGCGTAACCGTTCAGCAGCGATTCGTATCCCGTATGGCAGCAATCCAAAAACGCGTCGTATTGAAGTGCGTTTTCCTGACGCGGCGGGGAATCCTTATCTGATATTTTCAGCGATGCTAATGGCCGGCTTAGACGGGATTAAAAATAAAATTCAGCCCGGTGAACCTATTGATAAAGATTTGTATGATTTGCCACCTGAAGAAGCTGGTAATATCCCCAGCATTTGCGGTTCACTGGAACAATCACTGATCTGTCTAGATAAAAATCGTGATTTTCTTAAAGCGGGCGATGTGTTTACCGATGATTTAATTGATGCGTATATTGAGCTCAAACGTAAAGAAGTCACTCGAGTTAAGTTGACGGTTTCGCCTTCAGAGTTTGATCTCTACTACAGCTGCTAATGGCGGAAACAGCGCCGATAAAAATCGCCACTTGGAATGTCAATTCCCTGCGGGTACGCTTGCCCCATCTGTTAGATTGGCTGGCACAACAACAAGCCGATGTGCTCGCGCTGCAAGAAACTAAAGTCCAGGACTGTGATTTCCCACAAGCGGAAATCACAGCGGCTGGCTATCATGTGGTATTCTCCGGTCAAAAAACCTTTAATGGTGTCGCCATTTTAAGCCGAGCGATTGCTGAAGATGTGACGGTTGGTTTGCCTGGATTTGTCGATGATCAGTGCCGAGTAATCAGCGCGACCGTGCGTGGTATTCGAGTGATTAATTTTTATGTCCCCAATGGTCAATCAGTCGGTTCGGATAAATATCAGTATAAACTGCGCTGGCTCAGTGCCGCGACAGATTTTATCAGACAGGCGTTTGAGACGTATCCCAAAGTTGTTGTTGTCGGTGATTTTAATATCGCCCCTGAAGATCGTGATGTCCATGATCCGGCATTATGGACGGGAAAAGTGTTAGTGAGTGATGATGAACGGCAGGCGCTTAAGACAATATTGGCACTGGGACTGAAAGATTTATTTCGTCATTTCGATCAAGAAGAAAACAGTTTCAGCTGGTGGGATTATCGCGGCGGTCAATTCTGGAAAAACGCGGGGCTGCGTATTGATTTAATGCTTGCTAATGACGCGCTGATACAAACCTGTCAATCGTGCGTCATTGATACCCGGCCGCGCAAACGTAAACGGCCATCGGATCACGCGCCGGTACTGGCAAGTTTTTGCTGTTGACAAATTTTATTCCTTTATAGCACTTTCCTGAACTGTTGAGCCATTACTGCTTCATTTTATCACTTTTCGCTTCGTTAAGAAACACTTGTTTACAATCAGTAAGCGGTTCCTGAGTTTATCGAAGGGCGGCGCGTTTCTTGCCTTCCTTCGACAAGTTCAGGAACCGCGCGAAAGACAATAATATTATATCATTGACATATTAAATATAGTTAACTATAATTAATACACTTAACAACTTTTAAATGAGGAACTCATTATGAACAAAGACAATATCGCAATCGCCGAAAATTATTATGCCGCCATGAATAAGCAAGATGCCGCCGGCATGGAAAACTGCTTGCATCCGGATGTTCAACTGATCACACTACTTGCCGAAAAGAAGGGTAGAGAAGCTGTGCTTAACGCCGCGGTTAGGATTGCCTCTTTCGCTAATTGAATTATCATCCGAGAAAAATTCAGCGCGGACAATCAAGTGATGTTGGCTTATACTATGAATTTTGATGAGCCCATTGGCATTTGCCAGGCCGCGGTATTATTGGCGTTTCAACAAGAACGCATAAAAAAAATAGAAGTATTTCATGACGGACGACCATTTGCTGATTATGTTGAATAAACGAAGCTATCACTCAAAAATTAGACCGCTGCAAGCCGCTAACACCAAAAAACGTATTCTTGCCGCGGCAGAAAAACTATTTCAAGCCAAAGGATTGGAGCAGGTTAAAATAGAAGACTTAGCCAAAGCGGCCAATGTTTCCGCGTCTACCATATACGCGCAATTTAAGTCTAAGTGCGGTATTCTACGTGCTTTAATGGATGAAGCCCTGCCTGCCGAACAGTTCAAACAACTTGTTGAGCAGTCTAAGGCAGAAAAATCAGCAAAAAAACGTCTGGAAATCACCGCGAAAATAACACGACAACTCTATGACGCGGAACGATCGAAAATGGCGATTATCCGTGGATCTTCCATGTTATCCAGTGAATTAAAGGCTGTTGAAAAAACCAACGAAACACGACGCTATCGACGCCAGAAAGCTACCATTGAAACAATGATGAAAGCAAATGACCTCACGGCAGGGATAACACTATCTAAAGCGCGTGACATATTATGGGCATTTACTGGTCGAGATATGTATCGTTTATTTGTCATTGAAAAAGCTTGGAAACCTGATGACTACGAAAAATGGTTGGCACAGTTGTTAATAAAAACTTTAATTCGAGATTCGTAACTATTAATTATTAATAATAAGAGTATAAAATAGTTACGCTTCCTAGTAGCTAGCTGATGGTGTGATAATAAAACCAGTTTTAGCGTTATTAAGGCGATATTGGCTAACTTTTTCATAAGGCGTATAAACAGTTAATTTCATGGTATCTTCATTTCCGCTTTCATCTATAACTGTATATACACACATTGCAAAACCTTGGGCATCTGTAGCATAGTTGAACGTAACCTTAGCTAACTCGTTTAAATAAAAAAGTTCACCTGCAATACTTAAAAACCCACTAACACATTCTCCTGTATTATCTCCTTCCACATAATTACAATAAGCTAATAGGTTCTGCCCCGCGTTTTGGTTGCTACTCGCTTTTCTTTCAGCAGGGTTGTTAGAGTTATATGCATAGAAAGTTATTTTTTTCGCGACAGCAGTACCATTTTCTTGAGAAACAACAAGCACGGGATTTTCTATTTGAGAGTTAGGGCAAAAGACTTCATAGTTCGAAGAAGAGTCTGCTAAGGTAAAACCAGGAAGCATAAATAACAGCATTGATAAGGCTATTTTTTTCATTTTTCCCCCAGAAAAACACACTGTAAACCCTATTATTATATATAGTATATGATGGTATTATTGTCAAGATGATGCTTTGTCTCGAATTAGCTCATAAAAAATAACCGAAGGGAGTTAAAAACTAAACGCTATTTAGATAGTTTGAAAAATTAGAAAAGTCTAGTACAATGTAGATAGTTACAGAAATTCCAATACATAATGGCTAAATATACAGCATTTCAATGTGACAAAGTCAAAGAAAAATTTGACAGTTATCCCAAAGAAATTAAAGAAAAAATGTTGTTTCTACGCCAGCTTATTTTTACTGTCGCCACGCGCGTACAGACAATAGGCACATTGGAAGAAACACTCAAATGGAATGAACCAAGCTATGTCACTACCCAGACGAAAAGCGGTAGCACGGTTAGAATTGACTGGAAAAAAGCACATCCTGATCAATATGCGATTTACTTTAATTGTAAAACCACATTGGTAGCCACATTTAAAGAAATTTATGGAAACTTATTTATTTATGGCGGCAATAGAAGCATTATTTTTAATAAAAATGATAACATTCCTGTTGAAGCATTATCAGATTGCGTCGCTATGGCATTAACCTATCATTCGCGTAAAAAACGGAAGTCACCATTATGACAAAAGAAGTGCTGCTGATTACCGGCGCGAGCCGAGGGCTTGGCGCGGCAACAGCCATACAGGCGGCGGAGAAAGGTTATGCCGTCTGCGTTAACTACTTGAACAATCATGAAGCGGCTGATGATATTGTTAGCACCATAAAAGCTAAGGGTGGTGAAGCCATTGCTGTTGCCGCTAATATTGCTGATGAGCAAGAGGTGATGAAATTATTTGAAACCGTTGATGATCAATTAGGCAAGATTACCGCTTTGGTTAATAATGCCGGCATTGCCGGAAAATTAACAACTGTTGAAAACATGGATGCCGCGCGTTTACAGTGTACTTTCGCCACCAATGTCATCGCTTATTTTATTTGCGCGAGAGAAGCCATAAAACGCATGGCGGTTAAATATGGTGGCAAGGGTGGTAGTATTGTTAATATCTCTTCTACGGCGGCACGTCTGGGTTCCGCCAATTCATATGTTGATTATGCCGCGTCGAAAGGCGCGGTTGATACAGAATGTAGAGAATATTGAAAAAGCGATATTCCCCTATGAACACTTATGAACTTTTATAAACAAAAAATACTTTTATTATCAATGGTATATAAAAAATTTAATTTTTTTCGTGGTGATACAGGTTCACCAAAATATAATTTTATTGCACTTCATATATAATAGTAATTAGTTACTAATCCAGCCAGAGGTAGGAAACATGAAAGCAAAAATCTATAATGAAAAAACCATCATTAGACAAGCTGGTTTTTGACGCATTAAGTCAATTACAAGCGTTTGGCTACCATTCGCGCTCAATACGTCGCTATCAATCCACTTGGAAGAGATTAATAAGGTTTGCAAAACAGCATCATTTTAAAGACAACATCTCAGAAAAACTGATTGTCGAATTTCTAGAGCATTACGGTATTCAATCTACAACACGCTCTACTTCACTAGAAGGCTGGAAGAAACATACTGCATTTAGTATAAAGATACTCTGGAATTTTGCATGCTATGGGTACTTCGAGCGGATTGGAAAGAGGATGCAACGTCTCAGCGTACCGCATCTCTGAAGGAGGTGGATCATGTCAGTCAATAGTAAAATTGAATTTAAAAGTCCGATTGCTTTACTGATTGAGCGGTTCATTCAAGAAAAGCGCACCTGTGGTTATAAGTACAATGAAGTGCCACGAATTTTAGAGTGTCTGGATAACTTCCTTTGCTGTACAAAGCTCAATCAAATCGCACTACCTGAGCATCTTGCCTTGCAGTGGCTTGAGAGAAAATCTGGTGAACAGACTTCAACACATCAGCGTCGAGTTGTGGTGGTTCGTCAACTTGCACAGATGATGGTGAGGCTAGGTTATCCTGCTTATATTGTTCCAGGTTGTTTTGGAACATCACGATCTTATACTTTCTCGCCATATATTTTTACACGAGAAGAAATTGGCAAACTGATTCGCGCGGCTGATCAAATCAAGCCAAGTCCACACTCACCCATAAGGCAGCTTATCATCCCAGAAATCATTCGTTTATTGTATGCTTGTGGCTTTCGTTTGAGTGAAGTACTCAACTTGCGTGTTGGCGACGTTGACCTGAAAGAAGGGGTCATTACTATACGAGATGATAAGTTCAACAAAGATCGTCTAGTGCCACCAGCACTTGATATCGTTGAGCGATTGAAAGTTTATAATGAACGATTAAAAAAATAGAATACTTAGAGAAAAGAGCAGATAAACACTTCTTCTTTCCATCCTCTAAGCAAGCAGCATGGAGTCAATCGGGTATTTATTTCTTATTTCGAAAACTATTGCATCAATGTAATATATCGCATGGTGGCAGAGGAAAAGGACCAAGAATTCATGACCTTCGTCACACATTCGCTGTCCATAGGTTGATTCAATGGCATAAAGAAGGAGCAGATTTAAATGCTAAACTACCCTTATTAGTGACCTATCTTGGTCATCAAGATTTCACTGGCACACAGAAATATTTGCATCTCACTGCAGAGTTATTTCCCAATCTCACTGCTCGTATGAACAAGCAATTTGGTGATGTTATATCAAAGTGGAGGCTGCCATGAAACCAACAAATTTATCTATTCAACTGACAAACTTCTTAGGCCATTATCTTGCTGGGCAACGTAATCTTAGCCTTAATACGATTAAAGCCTATCGAGATACTTTTATACTGTTATTACAGTTTTGCCGTGATGTAAAAAATATTCCACTAGAGAAGCTTCACCTTGAGCATATTGATATTGACTTAGTGGAAGCTTTCCTTGAATATCTTAAAAAGGAACGACACTGTAAAATATGTACACTAAATCATCGCTTGACAACACTGCATGCTTTCTTCCGCTACCTTCAAACTCAATCACCAGAACACTTATTACAATGTCAGCAAATCTTAGCTATTCCCCTACGGCGTTTTGTACGTGAAAGTGTTCAATACCTATCTAAAGCGCATTTGACAGCATTGTTAGCCCAACCAAACTTAAACACACAAGAAGGTCGTCGTGATGCCGTATTACTGAAATGGTTACAATCATTGTAATTTGTGAATCTATGCAACTTCACGCTAGAGATCCACCACTAATTTGAAAATATTATGTGCAGTGATTTCACCTGAAATCCGCATACATCCTAGACTTTCGCTGGCTACTGCACATAATCACTTACTGACCACAATAAATGTTATGTGCTGCAACACATAACATTTATTTGGGACGATAGTGTTTAATTTCTACGGGTTTAATTCTTTGAAGCTTTTCTTGGTAAAACATGTTAGCCCGCATATTTCATCAATGAGTTAAAAACACCATGATAGATGTGTGTAGACGTTATAATTGTGTCAGTTTGATTAGAATTCGACAGATATGCGCGAATAGTGGGCGGTTTGATAAATTTCAGGCGCAACGAAGCCTATACTCGTTCTTTGCAAGTGTTGGTCTCATTAGCTGGGGCATAATTTTTTAGTCACACTCACAAATAGTGCTAGGTATGGATAGGCACTGGACAACAGAAACTTAACGCGCCGTGTATTTCGAATAATCACTGCACCAATTTTAAACAGCTTTAATCGAATCGTTCCCACTTGTACGATTGACGCGCACCGGCGCGTGTCCCCTGACATGGAAACACTCAAATTTATCCTGGCTCACCAGGAAGATAGAACCGTTTCCAAAAACCTTGAAGTGCGCTATAAAAATGTTTACTACCAAATTCAGCCCAACACACCTCGGTATGCCCTAAGACATGCCAACATTACCGTGTGTGATCAAAAGAGTAACATCAGCTTAGTTTACAAAGGCGAAATATTGTCTTACAGAACCATGGATCTCACGATCAACCTAGGAAATCCTATCTAAAAAATAATACCTTACAAACCTAAGCCCGATCATCCTTTGCGTAATCAGCATCTGTTCAAAAACAACCACAACCACGTTCAACAACTCTCAACTTCCGCCTCATGAACTGGTTAGCAATCAACATACCGGAAATCTCTACTTTGCCCATAACCGGAAATTTCTATTTTGTCGCTGCATAGCCTAAAAATTAGTTGACAACTGGATTTTATCAAGATAAGGTATAGCAAAAGATAGTAGAGCTTCTTCAGTTTCTGAAGATGAAGTATAGAGATTACTATTTTCGATTATAGATAAATGGAGGAAATCTATTAATGTTAAGTAGTACAATAATTAATAAGTTAACTACGAAGCATAAAAAATCAAATATCTTTAATATCAGTATCTTAGATGATTGGAATCAAACTGCTCAGCATTCAGCCAATTGGGGCAGTTTACCAGATAATGTTCGAGTTATAGCTTACCATGAAAAATTTTTGGATGATGCTAAACTTATTGAATCTTTAAAAACTGAAAACTGCATAGTAATTATGCGTGAAAGGACACCTTTTCATGCTTCTATCTTTGATAATTTGCCAAATTTACAATTATTAGTTACTAGTGCTCCAAGAAATGTAGCTATTGATTTAAATGCTGCTAAGAAAAATAAAGTTGTAGTATCTGGTACAAAAAGCTTACTAGAACCACCAACAGAACTAACTATTGCTTTAATTTTAAATTTAGCAAAAAAAATTTATCAGGAAAATGAATCTTTTAGGAGAAATGGACCTTGGCAAAAAACTTTAGGCATGAGTTTACATGATAAAACTTTAGGAATATTGGGTCTGGGAAAAATTGGTAGTTGTGTTGCTAAAATTGCACAAGCGATGGGTATGAAAGTAATTGCTTGGAGTCAGAATTTATCACAAGAAATAGCAAACCAACATGGAGTGGAGTTTGCTCATTCTAAAGAGAAATTGCTACGTTATAGTGATATTATAAGTGTCCATTTGAGACTGAGTGAACGTACCATAAATGTGATTGATTCAGCTGAATTTAGTCAAATGAAACCAACAGCTTTGCTAGTTAATACTGCTCGTGCTGCAATAGTAAATCAAGAAGCAATGATATCAGCATTACAGTCAAAAAGAATTGCTGGTGCTGCAGCAGACGTATTTTTAGAAGAACCTTTATCTCAAATAAACCCATTACGCCATTTAAATAATTTTTTAGGTACCCCACATATAGGTTATGTTACGGATAGTAATTATAACGAATATTTTTCTGGTGCTATCAAGGCTATTCACGCTTTTTTTAATGGGAAACCAATTATGGAATTATATTAATCAAAGATCAATTTACTAAGAAAGGAGGTTAATTATTTTGGAAAAGTTATTGAAACATCACCTGACAAATATGCAAAAATGGTTGCAATCAAGGGATTATCCTTATTCTGATAATGCAGATATTATTATATCAGATAAAACTTTTGATAATGGTGCTTTATATGGGTTAGAGATACCTATCGTTAATAGCTTTAATATTTTGCAAACTACAATTAAATACTTAGAAAGTTATTCGCTTCAATGTGATCGGTTTAATGAAACTAGAGGCTCTTTTTTACTATCAGATTCTGAAATTAAAGATATGTTAGGTCTATGTTTTGAAAAAAAAATAGGTATTACTTTTGCATTAAGTGCACGTCCAGAATATGACGTAAAATCATCTTTTTATAAGAGTAAATTTGGATTAGAACAATGTCGAAAATTAAATAATGTTGATGCTATTGCATATACGTTAGATGAAGCTGTGCGTTTAGCTGAGCTAGGATGCAGAGGTCTGATAGTTTACGATGATGGTGTTCTTTCTCTTTTACAAAGAATGCGTACAGAAAATACCTTGCCTAAAGATATGTATTTTAAAGCTTCTTCGCATTGTATGGCAACAAATCCATTTATTTCACAATTATTATTTAACCAAGGAGCTAATAGTGTCACAACAATTCATGATGCTAGTTTATCTGTTTTAGCTCAAACAAGGCAATTATGTAAAGATTTGATTCTTGATATACCGATTGACGTTTATAAAGATAAAGGTGGCTATATTAGATACAATGAAATAGCAAATATTGTCAGAGTATCTTCACCTTGTATTCTGAAGGTGGGAGCTTCTGCGCAAGCCAATCCTTATGATTCAATTAATGATAAAATCATACAAAATCGTGTAAAACGCGCATATGTTGCTCATGAACATTTACTAAGGCAATTAGATGAAAGTTCTAAACAAGCAATACCTGATAATGTAAAATGTCTTCCAAATTTTCACTAGATAGGTTATATATGCAGAAACCACATTTCAAAAGTTTAATGTTCTTAGCTTTGTTGATGACAACAGTTATGCAAATTTCAATTATTATTGCTTATAAGCCTGTTACCTTAGGAAATTTACTTGTTGTCCCAGGTGGTGTTATTGGATTTCCTTTGGTTTTTACGATTGGTGATATTATTACTGAAGTTTTTGGTTACCAGTATGCAAGGAAAATCGTTTGGCAGTCTGTTGGCTGTAGTACGATTTTTACAGTTGTAACTTTGGGAATTATTTCTTTACCTTCTCCTGCTTCTTGGCATTATCAGATGGACTATGAAATAGTCTTTAGCCATCTATTTCGTGTTTTATTAGCCGTGATTTTTGGGGTCACTACTAGTTCATTTATTAACTTATATCTTTTTGCAAGATGGAAAATTTTCTTTAGAGGTAGATTTTTTTCGTTTCGATGTTTTGCATCAAGTGCGATTGGTGAGATAGCTATCACAATAATTGCTGGATTGACGGCGTTTTATGGAGCAATGCCTAATGATTCATTAATTTATATGCTGATCTCTTGCTATGTGTTAAGTATTATTTATTCTTTTATTGTAGCTTTTCCTGCAAATTTGGTTGCTATTTTTTTAAAACGTTTTGAGCAACTGGATCACTATGATTACTCGACTAATTTTAATCCATTTAAGTTGTAATATATGCTATGGACCATTTTTTTGAGAAGCTGTGTTCGTTATGCCAAGAAATATTATTATCAATGAAATTATTGAAGTTACCAGAATAAGATTCATGGCATTATGATAGC
>JBCCYM010000017.1:0-26865 GCA_039190005.1 Pseudomonadota bacterium | reverse complement strand
TAGCGGTAAGCGTGTTAGTAAGACAAGAAATGTAATAAAAAGCGCTAGGAGCTGATGCGTTTGCCGCGCCCAAATACACAGGATGAGAAAGTGGGTAGGCAGGATTTATATGGAATGGTTTGATGCCAAGGTTGTGCCGGATCGGTTATCTGACTTTTGAGAGGGTGAATAGGATGGCTGATCACAGCGGCACTTCTATCGGTGTAAAGATCATCATCTAAATTTGGCTTGATGTTATGTCTATTCGACTTGCATCATCAGCGCATCAATCAACAATTAGTCAGGTGATTCATCGGCTGATTAAACGGCAGTCCAAGCTCGACTATTTTGCATTACATGTGATTCCATGTAATGGCGAGATAACTATTTTTTCGTCATTACCTCAATTCATTCAAGCATTATTAGAGATCAAGGGGACCGATCACTTTCCAGCCTATTGTAAATCGACCTATCAGAAACATTATTTTTGGGATTTCGTTGCTTATTATGACATAGATTGCTCTGCAAAAGCAAGGACTCTGCAAAAAACTGCTGCCTGCTATACAGGTTTCATTTGTTTAAATCTTCTTAACCCTATTCTATCCATTAATCTGAACAGCTGATATGTCAGTGGTTCTGCTAACAGGAGAAATGTTATGATATCATTAGTTCAACAAGATACTTTAAAGCGATTATTTTCCGAGCAGGAAGCTGCTGAGTATCTTGGTGTAAGTCGCTCTTATTTACGCCAAGATCGCATGAACGGAAAATTTAAGGATCGAACACCTGGGCCACATTATTGTCGATTTGGTAGAATGATCCGCTATATAAAAGAAGCATTGGATAAATGGATTAAAGATAACATGACCTCAAAGTAATCATAAATCATGGCTGAAACTGATTAGCAATCACTTAAGGCTCAATGTGCTTACATGTTGTTATTTGTTTATATTGGTACAATTTGGCAGCACTTCATTTGCACTTCAAGGCTAAAAATCAGCCAATATGCCAATAAAAAATGAGACTTAACCTATTGATTAATATGGTCGGAGTGACAGGATTCGAACCTACGACCCCTACGTCCCGAACGTAGTGCTCTACCAGGCTGAGCTACACTCCGAGTAAAATAAAAAGCTATTCTACACACTACCGAAGTAAAGCGGTGCGCGTGAATGGTGCCGAAGGCGAGACTCGAACTCGCACGACCTTTCGATCACCACCCCCTCAAGATGGCGTGTCTACCGGTTCCACCACTTCGGCATCGATTAGTTCGTCGTCGATTGCTTGCTCGGTGTAGTTTGTGTTTGCGGTTTGCTATTGACTGAATCGCTCGCTTTTTTCGCCGGCGCCGGTGTGCTTTTTTGTGGTTCAGGTTTAACCGTTAATGTTGGCGTCGAACCGGTGTTGTTTTTTGTTGTCGCTGCTGGTTTTGCCGGCGTGCTTGGCGTGTGAATAACTTGTGTCGATTGCACCTGTTGCGATGCTTTCATTTCTTTGGTCGATAAATAGGTTAAGCCGACACTGGTCACAAAAAATAATGCCGCTAAACCACAAGTGAGTTTAACCAAAAATCCACCGGAACCTTGACTGCCGAATACCGTCTGTGACGCACCGGCGCCAAAAGAAGCGCCCATGCTCGCGCCTTTCCCTTTTTGTACTAACACCAAAGCCACCAAGGCAATGGCAAAAAGTAAATGAAAAATCAATATAATCTGTTGTAACATACTCTTATCTCTCAATCAGCATTTGTAAGAACAGATGATTCTGCCATAAACAAGTTAAGAAAGCAAGGAATCCCGCAGATTCTGTCAAAAAGGGCTATAAAATCGATGCCATTTAACAAACAATAAAGCTGGGATTGTGTAAGTCTGGCTTGTTGTAAATTAATGGTTTGTTGGTATCAAACTGGGTGATGGTTTTACCAGCTACTTCAACAATGGCTTGAGCGGCCGCTGTGTCCCATTCCATCGTTGGCCCCAGGCGTGGATAAATATCCGCCTTGCCTTCGGCAACTAAACAAATTTTAAGCGAGCTACCTTTTTTGATTAATTCAATTTGATGCCCCTGATCGCTTAATGTCTGTAAATACGATTGGGTTGCCGGGGAAAGATGTGAACGGGAAACGACAACACGTAATGTCTTTTTCGCTTTTAGGTTTTTGTTGTTTTCATTGGAAATCGTTTTAGTCTTGCTGTCGCGCACAACAAAAGCCCCCTGATTTTTTTTGGCATAATAGAGCAATTGCATCGCTGGCGCGTAAACAACACCCAATACTGGCGTCGATTGCTGAATAAGGGCAATATTAACAGTAAATTCGTCATTATGTTTTATAAATTCCTTAGTGCCATCTAGTGGATCAATCAACCAAAACAAGTCGTAGTGACTTCTTTCAGCAAACGCTGTCTGCTGATCCATTTCTTCAGAAATTATAGGAATGTGTGGATATAAGGCTGATAAGGCTTGAACAATATATTGATGAGAAAGTCTATCCGCCTTGGTTAATGGTGAGTGATCTTCTTTCTCGACAACATCAATGGTTTGCTGTTGATAGACGTCTAAGATCAGTTTTCCGGCTTGCTGAGCGATATCGATAATATTATCGATATTGATATCAGTCAGCATAGTTTTTTCTCCTAATAAGTTTCAATGCTTGCCAAAGCCGTTCGTGCATATAATATAATATGATTTTGGCAACAACCTCAATCATGCCAATTGATAAGGCGTATTTAGCGCTGCCGGTAATAAAGTAACTGATGACAATGGTGGTTGTTGTCGCGACAATCCGCCAGCTCACGGCTTTTAGCACGCTTCTAACATGCGAGTCTTTATAATGGGGATGATTCATGATTCGGGAATTGGAAAATAATGATAGTTACGGCTACTTCTCTCTCTCGTGTTTAGTTTGGCTTTGACGCGACTATATTAACCGTAAAAACCACTAACAAACTTATAATAACACTCAATATCAGTAATAATATTAGTCGATAGGTTTTGTTTTGTAAATATGAACCTGATAGCGTTGTAATCGCGACATTTTTACTTACTGTTGTGAGTGTCAAAGAATTGAGTTGTTGCTTTAAATTAGCAATGTTTTCCGCCAGGTTTAAGTTTATTTTAGCCTGTTGGGTAACCATCAGCTGTTGTCGCAGTTGATTTCGAGATGAAATCAAATCAGTGAACATGAAGTAATTGCCAAGATTATCAGATTCAGTTTTTGTGCTATTAAACGTTTTTCCTGATGTATTTATTTGATTGCTTATTGCATCAAGTTGCTCTTGTAATGATTTAATTTGATGATTAAAAAAATCAGCCTTATTCTGGAGTGATTGTATGGCATTAGTAATACGACTTTTTACTGTTTGCAGTGCCAGTTGTTCCTGTGTTTGTAAAGTTTTTACCGCTTGAGCGATTACTTTCTCAAAAATAGGTAAATTATCTGCCGTGGTCTCCCATTTTATAAAAATATATTTCTGCATTTGGTTGCCAGTTGGCAATATCGCGTTAATAAACGTTAAATTATTTGGTTGATTTTCAGATATTAAATTTGATGGGCTCGATTTGCTCGTAAGCTGTTGGTATAGGTTTGGAATAATTGAATTATTGAGCGCGTTGAGTGTGTTTTCAGCACTGGGAATGACATGGTAAAATGTGCTTTCATCGCTGAGGTAGTGAGCCAGTGTCACTTGTTGGGTAAAAATATATTTCTTTTTAATCGGCACAAAAACAGTATAGGCAATCGACAATAATGCCAGCACGATAAAACAAATGGAAAATAACCGCCGCTTTTGCCAAAATATAGTAAAAAAATCAACCATATTGATTTCACTACTATCCTGATTTTTTCCTGTCATAGACACACCTGATGTTATATTATTTTTGCCGAGAAATAGTATGTCATAATAATCCTAAAATCAAGCTAATACTGCCAACACCAAACAATATCCAAGCCGATATCACCGCTTGAGGCGCGAGGGCGAAATTTAACGCCGACGCTACCAACAATATCCCGGCAATCATGGTTATCCCGCGTTTTGGTCGTTTACTGGCGCTTTTTTCGTTTTCATCAGTAAGCATTGACGTGGATTGTGATTTTACCACCGGCTGTCCTGCTTGTTGTAAGGCCTTATAAACCAGATCGGGCAATTCGGGTAGTTTTTCTATCCAGTAAGGTAAATTTTGATATGTTTTGCTGAATAAGCTACGCAAACCAACCTGACGACTCAACCAGTTTTCAAGAAAAGGTTTCGCGGTATGCCACAGGTCAAGTTCGGGATTGAATCGACGGCTGAGTGCTTCGATATGAAGCAGGTTTTTTTGCAGTAGAATAAGCTGTGGTTGTATATTGATATGGAATTGCCGGGCTATTTTAAAGATGTTTAATAACAATTTGCCGATGGAAATGTCTTTGAGTGGTTTTTCAAACATGGGTTCGCAGATAGTGCGAATGGCTGTGGCAAAGTCATGACTGTTTTCTTGCGCTGGCAACCAACCGGAGGCCAGATGTAATTCCGCGACACGGTGATAATCTCGGTTGAAAAATGCCAGTAAGTTTTCAGCAATATAGCGCTGATCTTCCGGGCTCAATGAGCCGATAATGCCAAAATCAACCAAGATGAATCGCGGTTGTTGTGAGGGATGATCAGCAATAAAGATATTGCCTGGATGTAGATCCGCGTGGAAAAAATTATTTTTAAATACTTGCGTAAAAAATAGCTCAATCAATCGTTCGCCGGCGCTTGCCAGATTAATGCCTTTTTGCTCGAGAAGCTTGATTTTGCCGGCAGGTATACCGCTGATACGTTCCATTACCAATACATTGCGGCAACAATAATCCCAGTAAACTTCAGGGATATACAGTGAGTCATCATTGATAAATTGTTGTCGTAGTCGTGTGGCGTTGCCGGCTTCTAACATCAAATCCAGTTCGCAGTTCAGTGATCGTTCAAACTCTTTAATAATCGCTAGCGGCTTGATGCGCTCACTGCCGCTGAGTACCGATTCGGCAAGTGACGCCAAGGTTTTTAATAATGACACATCACGATGAATGAGTTTGCGGATGTTTGGTCGCAATACCTTAACGACGACATCGCTTCCGTCTTTAAGTTTGGCGCGATGCACCTGAGCAATTGACGCGGAGGCTAAAGGCTGGCTGTCAAATTGGTCAAAGAGTTCTTCGATACTTTTTTTCAGATTTTTCTCAATGATCTTTTTGGCGACCTTACCTGAGAATGGTTGTACATTGTCTTGTAATTTGGCCAACTCCTCGGCAATATCTTGTGGAAGAAGATCATAACGGGCGGAAAGCAGTTGACCAAATTTGACAAAAATGGGCCCCAGTCTTTCTAAAGCGATACGTAAATTCTTGCCAGATGAATAGTGACGGTAGCGCCAATAGTAAAAAGGATTAAGCAAGCGCAAAAAACGAAACGGATATAGCCAAGGTATCATAAATAGCAGGCTATCAATGCGATAGCGCACTAGAATAAAGCAGATATAACAAAGGCGTAGTAGGCGCATCAATTTATCCGTGATCAGCTTTAAGTGTCATCTCAAGCCGTTTGGTGCGTGCTTCCAATCGGGCGAGATGGTGGCGTAGGTCATCAATGCCATGACAATAACGCTCAACCATTTCCTGGGTCGGCATGGCCGCGAGTTCCTGTTGTAAGAATTCAGTGGTATTGTGCTGTAAGCGTTGACTATTATGTTGTGCCGATTGTTTGATTTTCTGGCACACTCGCGTAATGCGTGTGGCAGCGGTATCGCCAGTAAATTTAGCCAATTGTTCTTCCCAATCAATGTCAATCGCGTTCATAAATAGCTGAAATTGTTGCGCTAAATGCGCGTTACCGACTAAGCGCATATTTTCCGGTAGATTGCTGCTATTCTTTTGCGTTGCCATAGTGATGAATGATAATAAATTACCACTGATGCTGAGATCAGCTTGGCGGTTAACATGGCTTTGCAGCAGTATATATTTATCCGTAAATAATAAATAGACTAGCTGATGTATATCAGTAAACTCAATCTGCACAATTTTATTAACCAGTGGTTGCAGCTTTGTTGTGATGGTATTATCAAGCGCCAGGTATTTATTGATGGTTGTTTCTAGGGCTGTCAGGGCGATACTTTTGATCATCTTTAAATAAGCTCCTGCGGTTTGCTGGCAAAATGCAAGGCGACAACGCCGCCAGTTAAATTTTCATAACGCACTTGTTCAAATCCGGCAACTTTGATCATGGCTTTTAATTGTTCCTGATCAGGGTGGACACGTATTGATTCAACTAAATAGCGATAGCTGTTTTCATCATTGGCAACCAGTTTGCCTAATTTGGGAATAACGTTAAATGAATAAGCGTCATATAATTTTTTCAACAGTGTATTGGATACTTTTGAGAACTCAACAATCAGTAAATGACCGCCGGGTTTGATCACACGAAACATTTCACGCAAGGCTTGATCTTTATCGGTAACATTACGTAAGCCAAATGCCATACTGATGGCATCGACATGGTTATCCGGGAAGGGCAGTGCTTCAGCATTGGCTTCGACATAGTCAATATTGCTGATAATACCGGCATCAATCATATTTCGTTTTGCTTGCGCTAACATTTTGGGATTAATATCTGAGGCGATGACCTTGCCGTGGTTGCCCACGCGTCGATGCAATAATTTTACCAAATCGCCACTACCGCTGGCTAAATCGAGTACAGTTTGTCCCGGACAAAGGCCAAATTTGTCGATGGCACAGCGTTTCCACAAGCGATGGATGCCAAAGGACATCAAATCATTCATCAGGTCGTATTTGTCCGCTACTGAGGAAAATACCGCGTTTACTTTATCTGTTTTTTCGCTAACAGCTACGCGCTCGAAGCCAAAATGTGTCGTGTCTTTTTTGTCGGTCATAGCCTTATTGTATGCTATTCTAGCATGGTTGCAAGTTGAAACTTGTTGGCGCTAATAATTCTAGATAGAAAAGGCTAATGTGCCATTTCTCGCAAACGGCGGATGCGTTCGGCGGTCACTGGGTGAGTGGAAAACATTTCAGCCATTTTCGCGCCACGCAGAGGGTTGACAATGAATAAATGAGCCGTGGCGGGATGTTTTTCTGCCGTGTCAAATTGTAATCGTGATTTATTCGCTTCAAGTTTTTCCAAGGCGCTAGCTAACCACAGTGGATGGTGACATAGTTTGGCGCCAGTAGCATCGGCAGCGTATTCACGTGAGCGTGAGATTGCCATTTGAATCAGCATAGCGGCGATGGGGGCGAGTATCATCAGTAAAATGGCGATAATGGGATGACCGCGCTCATCATCAGATCCGCCGCCGAATAATGATAGCCACATGAACAGATTAGCAATACCGCTTATCGCACCGGCCATTGTCGCGCTAATCGCGCTGATAAGCGTATCGCGATGCAGAATGTGGCTCATTTCATGCGCGAGTACACCAGTTAATTCATCTCTAGTGAGCATAGCCATCAAGCCGGTAGTCACGGCAACCGCGGCGTGTTCGGGATTACGACCGGTCGCGAACGCGTTTGGTGCTTTGCTATCAATAATATAAATTTTTGGCATCGGTAGTTTGGCTTCGTGCGCTAATTGTGTCACAATCTGACGCAATTGTGAATGTTGATGACTGTCAATGGCTTTAGCGCCGTAAATACGTAACACCAATTTATCGGAATACCAATAGGCGCCGATATTCATGATGATTGCCAGACCAAGCCCAATGATCAATCCGGCACTACTGCCTAACAATCCGCCAATGATAACAAGTAGGGCGGTTAATCCTGCCATCAGTAAATAGGTTTTCATTGTATTCATAATGATAATTAGCGACTAAATTTTTGTACTTAAGATTTATATGATGGCACTTGTTGTATAAATCAAGCGCTGTTACGTATTGTTAAGGCGATATCGCTTTGACATGAGCGTGGATGTCTTGCTTTCCCAGGGTCATTTCAATATCGTCCTTTAGCATTTTAATGCCTTTCACGTCATAAACCACACCTTTGGGTGATATCGCTTTGATGGCATAATAAGTATTGTTTGGTCCAATGGCTTTAATATTAAAATTATTGTCACTCACACGTAAAGATTTGATATCCAGTTTTTTCCCCTCATCGGTGATTGCTTTAATATGCATTGTGTCACCATTTTTTAACACCCCCTTGACATGATCAACATCACTACCACTTTTTATGATTTTAACGTCCGCGTGTTCTTCGTTTTGATGATTGAGCACTTTAATATCTAAAATATCTTGACCGGAAACGCTTTCTCTTTCTATCGCCTTGACAGGATAGAGCTGATTCGGATTTTTGTCGTAGAACGCTTTAACATCCAGTGTCTTGCCGTGTTCATCAATTGCTTTGATGTGCCAGATTGTGTCGCCGGCAATCACATTACCGCTAAAAAGCAGTATTATAAAACCTGATAAAAATGTACGCGCTAATAATTTTTTCATAATAGCTTTTTTAAGTTCGTTAAATTTTGCCGGAATAGTATCAGAAATTTCATACTATTTATATTCTAATTTATAGCGGTGGTATTGAAAAGCCGCCAAATGCTTGTTCAAGCAAACTGGCAAATTCAATTGTGGTGTAATCTTCCAGGTAATCTCCGATTACCTGAATACCGATGGGTAAACCATTCTCAGTGTAGTCAATTGGCACGACTGTTGCCGGCAATCCAAATAATGTGGCAATACTTACCCAAGAAAATTGATCACTATATGGATATAGCGAACCATCAATCTCAATTTGTCTATTCCCGGGATTTGAATGATTATGGGGATATGCCGGTGTTGGTGTCACAGGACAAATCACCACATCGAAATTATGAAAGAGACTTCTGAACGCTTGACGTAGCTTATTTTGACTACGTGTTGCCATTAACCAATGCCGATAGCTTGATGAGAGACCGCGCGCGATGCTTGCTTCAATACCAACATCATCATTATCAAGTGTTTTCGCGTTTGCTGTCATGCTTTGATATTTTTCAATTGGCATATTCGCGCCAATAAACGCGGAAAACAATGAAAGATAAGTTCTGGTAATTTCACCAAGGTCAGGCATCGCTTGCGTGTAAGTGCTAACTTGAACATTGTGCTTAATCAAAGACGCCACTAAATTATTAATAGATTGTTCGACTTCGGTAGAAGTCGCGCATAGTGGATGATCCTGAATGACTAATACACGAAAATGGCTAAGATCCTTATGGCGTGGTGTTGGTAGAGCAAGTTTATACGCTTTGCCATCCCACAGCTCGTCAGGTCCTGCCAACACATCCAGGGCTAAAGCGAGATCTTGGGCTGTTCGCGCCAGGGGACCAGCAACCATAAGATTAGCAATAGGATTCGGTGATGGTGGTGTTTTAGGTGGCGTGGTGCCGCGCAGAGGAATCAAATGAATGCTCGGTTTGTGCGCGAATACGCCGCAGAAATTTGCCGGCACACGCAATGAACCTGCTAAATCTGAACCAAGTTCCAATGCCGTAAAACCAGCTGCTAGTGCCGCGGCTGATCCGCCTGATGAACCGCCGGGTGTGCGGCTCAAATCCCATGGATTGTTTGTCGTGCCATAGATAGCATTATAAGCCTGCCAATCGTTTAACATAAAAGGCACATTTGTTTTACCAATAATAATGGCGCCAGCGTTTTTCAGACGCTCTACTACCAACGCATCCTGGTTGGGACGCCAGTTTTTATAGACGCTATTGCCCCATGTTGTTGGCAGTCCAGTAACATTAAATGATTCTTTGATTGTGATCGGCAATCCCAATAATGGCAGTTGTTTGTGTCGCGCGATAGCTTTATCTGCCGCTTTAGCTGACACTAACGCTTGTTCAAAATTTTTTACAACAACCGCGTTAATTTTTTTATCAAGGCATTCAATGCGGGAAATGGTTTTTTTAACTAATTCAAGCGAAGAAATTTCCTTGTTTGCTAACGCGGCTATCAGCGTAGTAGCCGTTTGATAATGTAAGTTTTCATCGTTTCTCATTGTTGGCTCACAAAGCGCTTAATCTATTCTGGAAAAGCTTATCAGCGCTTCATGTACAAAGCAATTATATTGAATATAAGAATACTCAGAAAATTTTCGCTCGCTGATAGCGCAATCACTTACTAAATTTTTTCGGCAATATAAAAGGCATAGCTGTAATAGTCGCGATATTTTTTATATTGTTCGATTTCATGGATTTCTGAATTAACAATTGATTGTGCTTCTTCACTAGTATGCTTGGCTAGAAAATCTTTAAATCTGTTTTGAAGCGGGTGGTAGTAACTATCAAACCAACAGCTTTCGGGTAGAGGAAAATACGCTTTCAGCGTAAAACCCTGTTGTTCAAGAATTTTAATTTTTTCTGATCCGATGGCTATTTCCGGATACTCGCTATGCCAGTAAGACGTAAGATCCTCAGGGCGATTTTGTGTGAGCCATGTTATTTCAGAAATCGACAATATCCCCTTGGGTTTCAGGAAGCGTTTAAAATAAGCGACACCTTTTTTAAAACCCATATTATAAATCGCGCCTTCAGTCCAAATCGCGTCAAGGCTATTTTCTTGAAATGGTAAACTGTCCATAGAACAAGGCAGTGCCTCAATTTTGCCTTTAAGCTTTTTGTGTTTTGCTTTGCGCTGTAGGATATTTAAAAACTGGGGGAAAAGATCAACCGCCGTTATCGCCGCGTTTAAGTTTTCAGCTAGAACAAGGGTGGAAGCGCCAGTTCCGCAGCCAATATCAGCAAGCTTTAACAATTCTGAACGCTGTAACAATCCGGAAAAGTTTAATGCCAGTTGAGTGTGTGTGTCATCCCCTGGTCCCTGTCGCTTACCATCTTTATGTAAATCAATTAATAAATCGTAATTCAATTTTTTAATCCAAACTGTAAGACCCAGGTATTTTCACTTTCTATACTTGATTATACAAGTGTTCGCTTACAATTAAAGAAATTTTCTTACTAAGGGATTTTTTCATGATTGAAATCTTTTTTTATGACTGAGATAAATCCAAATATAGATCGGAATGCCGGTTAAGAACAACAGAACGCCATCAGCTATAATTTTCCAACCGCTACCGATAATAGCCCAAATAATGTAACTCATTGCCAGCAAACAGATGATCACATCACGGCTAATATGTTTCTTAGAAAAACAGGCTGAGTTTGTTACCATCAATTTGATCTGCGCCACGCAGGAGAAAAAATAGACAAATAGTGTCGCGATAATGGCCAGCGAGATCATAAAATCAAAGACTGTTACTAAACTACCGCTATTGAGCAGTAATAAAAGCGTAATTAAAATCGCGGAGATAATCAGCGCGACATATGGTGAGCCATTTTTAGTTTCTTTGGTGAACGCGTGATGGAAAAGTTTATCTTTCGCGGCGGCAAAAGGAACTTGTCCTTGTAGTAAGGTCCAACCATTCAAGGCGCCTAAGGTCGAAATGAGCGCGGCAATGGTAATTACCACCGCGGCTTTCTCGCCAAAAATTATTTTTGCCGCGTCAGAAAAAGGCGCTGAAGATTGCGCTAATTGTCGCATTGGTATAATACCCATCAGTACGATTGTTGACAAAATATAGAGTGTCGCTGAAATTAATGTCCCTAAAATTGTTGCCACGGCAATCGCGCGCTGAGGATTTTTAACATCCGCGGCGGGTACCGTGGCGGATTCTACACCGGTGAACGCCCATAAGGTTAAGGTCGCGGCTGTATTCAAGGCGCCAAATGTTGAATGACCGCTGATGTTAAACGCGTGGAAATTATTCACATTGATATAGGAAAGACCAATAATAGCGACAAGTAATATTGGTGTAATTTTTAAAATCACCGTCACGAGTTGAAAAATACTCGCTTCGCGTACGCCTTTGATATTAATCAAGGTAATCAGCCACACTGTGGTGGCGGCAACAATAAACCAAAGCCGATGATTATGCGCCAATGCAGGAAAAAAATAGCCCAGATAACCGACAAATGTAATCACAATTGCTGTATTACCTACCCAGATATAAATCCAATAGTTATAAGCCGTTTGGAATCCCATAAAATTACCTAAACTATCGTGGCAATAGGCATACGGACCACCCACTTTAGGCATAATAGAAGCTAGACGGGCGAAGACTAAGGCAATGCAAATAGCGCCGATACCGGTGACTATCCATGCTAATAAGCTGATTGAACCAACACCTGCCAGCGAAGCCGGCAACAAAAACAAACCGGAGCCTACCATATTGCCGATCACTAAGGCGGTAAGTCGCCAGACGCCTAAAACTTTTTTGTGCTGTACCAAATTATTTCCTATTATTTATCTTTTTAGTAGGCTAATCATAACATTTTATCGGTAAGGATGCGAAGGAAATCATTTAACCTTAAAACCGCAATCGTCCCTGAGCCTGCTTGCCCTGAGCTTGTCGAAGGGTCGAAGGGCCGAAGGGCGACCACATGCGGTTTTTAGATTGCAAAAAAAAGCCCGACAGATGTCGGGCTTTTTGGGTATAGTGAATGGATAAGTTTACATCATACCGCCCATGCCACCCATACCGCCCATACCACCCATGCCGCCAGGCGCGGGCATTGGCGCTTCGTCTTTCTTAGGCGCGTCGGTAATCATGCAGTCTGTGGTGAGCACAAGACCGGCAATAGAAGCGGCATTTTGTAAGGCACTGCGAGTGACTTTAGCAGGATCAATAATACCAGCTTTCATCAGATCACAATAGTCACCTGTGGCGGCGTTATAGCCTTCATTGCCTTTGCTTTCAGCAACTTTATTGATGACAACCGCTGCTTCATCACCGCTGTTTTGAGCGATTTGACGCAAGGGTGCTTCTAAAGCGCGACGCACAATGGCCACACCGGCTTCTTGATCATGATTTACTGTTGCAACATTATCAAGCGCGCTACTCGCACGAATCAGCGCGACACCACCACCTGGGACGATGCCTTCTTCAACCGCGGCACGGGTCGCGTGTAACGCGTCTTCAACACGCGCTTTCTTTTCTTTCATCTCGACTTCAGTCGCCGCGCCAACTTTAATTACCGCAACACCGCCGGCTAATTTAGCCAAACGTTCTTGCAGTTTTTCACGGTCATAATCACTGCTGGATTGTTCGATTTCACTGCGGATTTGATTGATGCGTCCAACAATGTCAGCTTCGGCGCCGGCACCGCCAACAATTGTAGTTTCATCTTTATTCACAGTAATGCGTTTCGCTTGACCTAAATCTTCCAGTTGAACTTTTTCCAAGCTCAAACCGATTTCTTCATCGATGACTTTACCACCAGTCAATACCGCGATATCTTGCAGCATCGCTTTACGGCGATCGCCAAAACCTGGCGCTTTTACCGCGCAAACTTTGACAATACCGCGCATACAGTTAACAACTAAGGTTGCCAAGGCTTCGCCTTCCGCGTCTTCAGCGATAATCAACAACGGTTTGCTCGATTTAGCCACATTTTCCAGTGTTGGCAATAGTTCGCGAATATTGGATATTTTCTTGTTGACCAGAAGAATATAAGGATTTTCAAAATCAACCGACATGCTGTCTTGGTTGTTGATGAAGTAAGGTGACAGATAACCACGGTCAAACTGCATGCCTTCAACAACACTCAGTTCGTTTTCAAGACCTGAACCTTCTTCAACGGTAATCACACCTTCTTTACCAACTTTTTCCATTGCTTCGGCAATAATGCTGCCAACAGCTTCATCGGAATTAGCTGAAATGGTGCCAACTTGAGCGATTTCTTTAGAATCCGCGCATGGTTTCGCGTGATTTTTGAGCTCTTTAATGATTTCTTGCACGGCTTTATCAATACCACGTTTCAAATCCATCGGATTCATACCGGCGGTAACGTGTTTCACACCTTCCGTTAACACGGCGCGAGCTAACACGGTTGCTGTTGTGGTGCCGTCACCGGCGTCATCAGAGGTTTTAGAAGCCACTTCTTTCACCATTTGTGCGCCCATGTTTTCAAAGTTGCCTTCAAGTTCAACTTCTTTAGCCACGGTGACACCATCTTTGGTAATTGTTGGCGCGCCAAATGATTTATCAATTACCACATTACGTCCTTTAGGACCCATTGTGACACCAACCGCGTCAGCAAGCGTGTTGACACCGCGCAGGATGTGTTCGCGTGCTTTATCACCATAAATAATCTCTTTTGCAGACATATTTTTCTCCTCAAACTAATATTATTCGTAAACGCCTAAGATATCGCTTTCATTCAATACGGTATGTTCTTTACCATCGATTTTGACTTCTGTACCGCCATATTTGGTAAAGATTACCACATCACCAACTTTGACACAGGGGTCATGGTGCTTGCCATCTTCAAATTTACCTGGTCCAACCGCGACAACTTTGCCGCGACAAGGCTTTTCTTTTGCTTGATCAGGGATAACAATACCGCCTGCACTTAATTCTTCTTCAATGCGTTCGACAAGAACACGATCATGAAGTGGACGAAATTTCATTTTTCCTCTCCTAATTGGTTAAGTTAAACATAAATTAATGATTGTATACTCTAATTGGGGATGACGATAAAGATTTCAAGTAGGCGGATGAAATTTGGCTGATTATTTTGATTTTTTATCGTCGTCTTTCCAATATTCCCCTTCAATCGTGCGGGAATCATTGCGCGTGGCTTTAGGTTTTTGTTGATTTGGGGTATTGGCGCCCGGATAATGCCGATGCATATGCTGAGAGAAATGGCGAGAACGCAGTATGTGCCTTAAAACAGCGCGTCGTACCTCAGGGATCAGACATATCATGGCGATGGCGTCGGTAATAAATCCCGGCATAAATAAGAGAAAACCAGCAATCATGCGAAAGGGGAACTCTCGCATTTCATCATCAACAGGCTTGCCGGTCGCCATTTTTTGTCTTAGCTTCTCCGCCATTTGCAGATTGCTCACACGGAGTAGCATTAAGCCGGCCATAGAACCAGCTATAATCAACAGCAATGCCCATCCCCAGCCGATGACCGAGGCAACCAAGGCAAACGCGAGGATTTCCAAGACTAAAAAGATAAACGCTACTGGCATTATTTCACCTAAATCATCAATTGTACACACATACACTTAGCTCTTATGCGCTAAGTGACGCTATCGTAACATATTAACACAAGCCGTAGGCGGATGAAAGCGCGCTATTGCTTATTGATCAGCCCTTCGCCCCTTCGGCAAGCTCAGGGACCGCGTGGTTTACTTATATTCTCCGGGTTTTGTAACACATGAATAAGCTAAATAATAATGGGATTAATAAGATCCAGAAGCTCATAAAGAAAACATGCTGATCATAGTGATGGTCAGAGTGTTTGCTGATAAATTCAATACTTTCACCGAGGAGAAATTGGAAAATAAAACCACATAAGCCAATGACCGTATTGATTAGCGCGAAAATAGTGGCATGCACTTGTTTAGAGTAGCAGCATCTCGCGATGGAAAAACTCAGCAACATGCTCGACACAAAAAAACCAGTCAAGAAATATAATATGAACATGAGACTGACATGAAAATCTATTTTGGCTGAGAATACAATCATGGCGAATAAAATAATGGTCATGGCGCAGCCAGTTAACATCCAGGTTCTTTTTTGTTTAAAGTAATTCGCGATAATGCCATGTAGCGGACCACCCACCGCGATACCGCAAAATATCATGCTACTAATAATAGCCGCTTTCTCTGAGCTAATATGAAAGCTGTTTTCCAGAAAAATGACATCATATAATTCAGAAAACGCGTTAACCACGGTGCCAACCATGATGCCGGCGTAGATGGCTAATAGCCAAATGTTTTTATCTTTTAAGATGGTGAGCTTGTTAAACTTGACAGCGAATTGTTTTTGACATGTATTTGGTGAACGAAGAAAAATGAGTATCAGCGCGGCAATAATAATGCCAAAAATACTGATATAAATCGTCGCGCGTTTCCAATCATAGTCAATAATCATATAGTTTAACAATGCTTGTCCTAACATGCCGCCAATGACACCAATGGTATTGATCATGCCAACAGCAATTGGGAAGATCGATTGGGGTAACCATAGTGACGCGGTTTTTAACGCGCCAATAAAGGCAAAGGAGGAACCAACGGCGATTAATATTCGACCAATAATCAACATATGTTGACTGGGCATAATCATCATATAAAGTCCCAAACTGACAACTAAGCAGGCAATAGCGAGTGGGTATTTAATGCCAAATTTATCGAGCAGATAACCTGCTGGAAGTTGAGCAATGGCATAGATGGGAAAATAAATACTCATAATATTACCAACAGTAACAAGACTAATATTCAAACTATTAGCAATTGGTTCGATTAAAACACTGGGAGCCGTATGTTGAAAATAGTCAAGCGCATAAAACGTGGCGGCAATAAGCCACATTAACCATGCCAGTAAACTGTGCTTTTCTTTCATGAGTTATCCTGATGGTATGGATCGTATTAGAAAATACCGATAGTAGCATAGACTGGTATTGATTGCATTTAAACTGATTAAAATTTACGTAAAGCAGTCAAAATGTCACAATCCATCCCATTTAGGCTGGTGAAATATGTATCGTCATGCCGCGGCACTAGCTAAAAATTACTACGACCCAATATTGCGGCAATGATGTTTGCGGTAATTATTGAGTGGCGAAAAGCACTATAACGCGTTTTTAGGTTCAACAAAAGCTTGTCCAACCGCCTCCGCGACATTTTTGTGCGTGATGTGTGAACGACAGACATTTAGTCCACTCAATAAATGAGTATCTTCTAACAGTGCTGTTTGAACCCCTTTATTAGCCAGTGCCAATATGAAAGGCAGTGTGGCTTGATTCAACGCATAGGTTGATGTGCGTGGTACCGCGCCTGGCATATTCGTCACGCAGTAGTGAATGATGTCTTCTTCAATATAAATAGGTGATTTATGATCTGTTGGATGACTGGTCTCAAAACATCCACCCTGGTCAATCGCAACGTCGACGAGTACCGAACCTGGTCGCATCTGCCGAATAATCTCGCGACTTACCAATTGTGGTGCTTTTGCACCAGGAATCAATACGGCACCAACAACGAAGTCAGAGGATATGATACGTTTTGGTAGATCATATGCTTCGACACATGCTATGTCGATTTGTTCGCCAAATTGTGCTTTCAGTTGATTTAACCGTTCAGGCTTTCTACCGATTACTGTCACTTCTGCACCCATTCCAATTGCCACAGCTGCCGCGTTTCTGCCTACCGTACCAGAACCGAGAATAGTCACTTTTGCTGGAGAGACGCCAACAATACCGCCCATAAGAATGCCGCTGCCACCTTGTGGCTTTTCTAAGTAATGCGCGCCCACTTGTGTCGCCATTCGTCCTGCTACTGCGCTCATTGGCGCTAAGAGAGGTAAGCGTCCTTTATTATTGGTTACTGTTTCATAAGCAATGGCTAAACAGCCTGATTGTTTCAACAATTGCGTTTGCTTTTTATCCGCGGCTAAATGTAAATAGGTGAAAATGGTTTGTTCTGGTCGCAAACGTAAACACTCTTGTGCTTGTGGCTCTTTGACTTTAACAATGAGATCGGCTTTAGCAAAAATTTCTTCAGGTGTGTTGATAATTTCCGCGCCAACGGTGTTATAGTCTTCATCAGAACAACTGATGCCGGCGCCTGCCTGTGTTTCAACTAATACTTGATGACCATGCGCCACTAATTGTTTAACACTTTCAGGTGTTAAACCTACTCGCATTTCTTCAATTTTAATTTCTTTTGGTACGCCGATAATCATTTTAATGTTCCTCTTTTTTAAGCCTCTATTATGGTACAGTAAATAATAATAAAAATCAAAAAATCTTATGCCCAGAAAGAGAGAGAAGTTCAATAATTCTCCAACTTCAGCACATAATTCTTCAACGCGGTTATTTGTTTTTGCTGGGTTGGTGTTAAGCTATCAGTTTGCTTTTCCAGCGCGGTTATATCCGTTAAAGCATTAGCGATACTGTATCTTGGTTGACCTTTATAATCGATGGGTGGTGCTGATGAAAATACTTTTTGCAGATATTGATGGAAGTCTTCACGCTGATCATCTGTCATCGTTTGAGGGAAGTGACGACCGAGCACACGGGTGGCCAATTCTTTTAGTCGTGGATTACGAATACGCGCTGCCAATACTGATTTCTCCGCGGCACCGGCGCGGTGAAAATCGGCGCAAATTTGTTGCTCAGCAGTCGTCCAAAAACCATTGAGATACAGCGCCGCGTCTGTGTCTGTTTCAGGAATGTTTGGATAGGTATAATTGCAATAATAATCACGAATCGCTTTCAAGGTAGATGGGTTTTTTTGCAACCAGGCAAGATTTTCTTTCATTTCCTGATAGGATTGGTCGTTGAGTAAGGCTAAAAAACGTTTACTTGGTGGTAAGATAAACCCTGGCTCGGCTAATTTCTTATTTATCACCCAAGCATTGTCAGGATTATCCGTCGTTGTTTGTCTAAGTTGCGCTAAATCCAGACGCAAACAAGCGAATTGATTTCGATAGTGATGATGTTGTCCCAGTATCAATACCGGCGCTTGATATAATTGTTTGGTGCCGAACTCGCCACTAATCATCAGACCATAACCATAATTGGCGAAGGCTTTGGGCAGTTTGCTCAAACGTTGTTCATCAATGGCTTTAATGAAATAATCATTGACATACTGCCAGGTTTCTTGTTCGGCAAAAAACACTTTCGCTAACGCTAATGTGGCGGAGACATCCACCATCGCGTCATGCGCTTGGCCGGCAACAAAACCGTTACATTCATTAATAGCTTCTAATTTTAATGACAGGCGCCCGTCTTTTTCCGGCCAATTCAGTATATCGCGTTTAAACAGGTAAAATATCAGGGTGATAGGGTAAATATCCATGCGTCGACATTGATTATTGTATTGATGCGTGTAGGGTGATAACAGATTACGATAAAAAGCAAAGCGTAAGAACACGTCATCAAATCCCAGCGTGTTATAACCCAGGCTGATGGTGCCGAATTCATTCATCAAGCGATGGATTTTGTTGATGGCCTTGAATTCAGAAATACCGTTATTCATCCGTTCCATGCTAATCTGATGGGTAATCTGCGCGTAGGGATTGGGGATGGTATCGCGATTAAGTTTGACTAAAAATTCATGGCGGTCAATCTCGTTAAATTGCGCATCGGTTCGTATGGCGGCGAATTGTACAATTTGATCGAAACAGGGATTGGTGCCGGTGGTTTCCAGGTCGTAGAATAAATAGCTTGTCATATTACACACCAGTTGATTGTCAGTAATTGATCACAGTAATAAAAATTTGACGTATTTACTAGTGCTTTGGTTTGATTTTAGGCTTTGTAACTATCTGTTTGTTTATTTCTCGTTTTTTGAGTCAATTCCGGTGGCGCCTTATATTAAAACTACGGGTATAAAGACTTTTCCTTCTGAATTTGATCCTCAGCTTGCCACAAGGTGGTTTCTGAGCCTGTCGAAAAAGGCGGGAATGACGAAGAAAAATGTCGAACATAGAGAAAAATAAGTAAACTGAGATGCTATTAGGTATTGAAATTTATTATGGCAAGCCCTATTATCAAGAAGACTAGATACTTTAACTTTTGACCAAGAGGAAAAAACTATGACTATAAGCGTTGGTGAAAAATTTCCCCAGTTTCATTTAAAAGCCGTTGACGGTAAACCGTTTTCTGATATTAGCATTGATAATGTTTTTATTGATATCAATGAAAAAACCTATCAAGGAAAATGGTTGATGATCTTCTTTTATCCTAAAGATTTTACTTTTGTCTGTCCGACTGAAATTGCCGCGTTTGGTAAATTGAAGCAAGACTTTGAAGATCGTGACACTCAGATTTTAGCGGCATCAACGGATAGTGAGTTTGTCCATTGGGCCTGGCGTAAACATCAAGAAGAATTGCTCGATTTACCCTTCCCGATGCTCGCCGACGTTAAGCGTGAGTTGTCGAATGCTTTAGGTATTTTGGATGCGCAAGAAGGTGTTTCACAACGGGCAACCTTTATTATCGATCCTGATGGTATTGTGCGTTTTTCAATGGTAACTGATCTCAATGTCGGACGTAACCCTCAGGAAGTATTGCGTGTGCTTGACGCTTTGCAAACCGATGAACTTTGTCCTTGTAATTGGCACAAAGGCGAAGAAACAATTGATGTGCATCAAGTAAGTTAATTAATTTAAATTTAATATCGCCTGATCTTCCCTTCGACGGGCTCAGGAACCCTTGAGCGTTCAGGCGATATCAACATTCAACTGTAGGAGTTTTTTATGTCGATTAATGATCTAAAACAAAAGTTGCCCAGTTATGCCAAAGACATCAAGCTTAATCTTAGCGGTGTTCTCTCTGAAGAAGGATCGCTCGGACTCAGTGTAAAACAAATACACTTGATCGCGCTGGCATCCGCCTTTGCTACCAAAAATCAGGAACTGGTGGATAGTATGCTAGCTGAAGTCAGCGCCACACTTGCTGAAACTGATATTGAGGCTGCCAAAGCCGCGGCGGTGATTATGGGGATGAATAATATTTATTATCGTTTTGTTCATCTGGTTAGTGATAAGGAATACGCTAAACTGCCGGCAAAATTGCGCATGAATGTGATGGCAAATCCCGGTGTTGAACAAATCGATTTTGAATTAATGAGCTTAGCCGTTTCAGCAATCAATGGTTGCGGGCTTTGTATTGATTCACATACGAAAAAAATCAGCGCTGACATCAGTAAAGAAGGTATTCAATCGACAGTTCGTATCGCGGCAGTGATTTTCGCGACAGCGCAAGCCTTAAGTATTGCTTAATTTAGCCAGCAATAATCAAGAGTTAAGGTAATGTTGCTTATTATTGGCGCTTTTTTAGGCTTTTTTTCTGTCGCTTTCGGCGCTTATGTCGAACACGCGTTGCAGCAACAAGTCAACAGCGCGCTATTTCACGGTTTAATGACAGCGGTGCGTTATAATCAATTTTACGCCGTCGTGATTTCGGCTATGGGCATCGCTACTTTCAGTAATAATAAGTTAGTGCGGTCGACTTTATTTCACGCTACTGGCTATGTGTTTGTGCTTGGCACGGTTCTTTTCTGTTTTAGTATTTATATCTCCGTTATTTTTTCCTTATCTTTTCTGTTAAAACTCGCCCCTGTAGGCGGTGTTAGCTTAATGGTTGCTTGGTTAATGCTGGTTTATTGTGGTTTCAAATTTTCAAGATAATAATTTGATGAAAACGATTGCCGTTATAGGTGCGTCAGGCGCTATCGGTAACGCGTTCACTTGTGCATTAGCGGGTCGTGATAAAGATAGTCGGATTTATGCCTTTTCACGTTCGGGAAAGGTATTTGCTCAAGCCAATGTGATCAGTGGGAAAATTGATATGGCTGATGAAGCTTCGATTGAAGCCGCGGCGCGACAAGCTAGCGAACAGGCGCCTTTGGATATGGTGATAGTCGCGACGGGTATTTTACATCAAGATACAATCATGCCAGAAAAATCACTTAAAGACATTGCCGCCGATAATTTTGTGCGGGTATTTCACGCCAATACTTTGGGGCCGGCATTGGTCATGAAACATTTTTTACCAAACTTGCGGCGACAGCACCGCGGTATTTTCGCGGTACTCTCGGCACGGGTTGGCAGTATTTCGGATAATCGATTAGGTGGTTGGTATGCCTATCGTGCTTCTAAGGCGGCTTTAAATATGTTGATCAAAAATGCCAGCATTGAAATGGCAAGATTTCACAAAAAAATGATTATTATCGGTCTGCATCCCGGTACAGTTGACAGCAAACTGTCGCAACCTTTTCAAACACATGTCCCGCCGGAACGTTTATTTACACCTGCATCTTCAGTTGAAAAAATGTTAGCCGTAATTGACACACTTACCCCTGCTGACAGCGGCAAGTGTGTCGCCTATGATGGCAATGAAATTTTCCCTTGATTTCGTATCCGTCTCGTTTTAATTCTGGCAATTATTCACTGGATAATACTAATGGCGCGTTGCTGGTCATGGTGCGAATTAACTTGTCTGGATTTTCACTACTAGTCGTCGACTGTAGCGATTGCCATGTCCCATCGGTATATTCAGCAATATACGGTAACGATGTTTCTTCAATGCCATCTTCAGTGAATGCTCCTCCCGCATAAAGGTTGCCTGCGCTATCAAAATACAAGACGCGGACAAAATCATTGAAACCCAGTCCCACCGGGTGCCAGGTCTGAGTGCTGTTGTCCCAATATGCGACATTATGCAGATCATCACCAGTGTCGCTTTTTTCGCCAGTATTATTTTGTGTAAATGCGCCACCAGCAAATAATGTGCCTTCAGAATTCATAACTAGGGTTTTTACTCCAGAATAAAAAGATGATGAGAATCCATTATCATAAAGTCCATGTCCAAAAGGTTCATAGCTTTCCTCGGATGGATTTGATACGGGTATTTGAGCAATGTAATTTAAATCAGAACCACTCTGTGAAAATGTGCCACCAACAATTAATTTGCCGGTTTGTTCATCGAATAACAAAGTATTAGTGTAGTCTTGTAATGATGCAGGTCGAGTAGGAAAATTTTCCCATGAAGCTGTTGCTGAGTTCGTGTCGTACTTATAAAGACTGTATAATCCAGAACCGCTATCACCAACATAGAGATAGAGATTGCCATTGTTATCCATATCCATCGCACCGGGCTTATATTCAGGGTATTCGTTATTAGGCGATCCAACAATATGCCATGTGGTACTATTATTCTCAAGCGCCGCAACCTTTCCAGTGAAAATACCAGATGCGAAGATATTATTTTAATGAGGTAGCCCTGAATTCTTGCTGGGTTTTACAAGTGTTGCTCAGTGGGAATTGCTACAGTTTTTAGTTTTAACTTGCTATTTTTTTACTATTGATTTACAATATATATTTGTATATTCATACTATCTATCTATTATTTCAGGCAATTACAATTGAACGAAGAACTTATCTATTATTTAGCGCTTAGCCATATTGATGGCATTGGCGCGATTACCGCGGCGGCTTTGCGCCAGCGGTGGGGACATTTAAAAACAGCGTTTAATGCCGGTCGCGACGCGTTAATTGCCGCCGGTTTATCCGCGGATAAAGCGACGGCAATGACAACATTTGATTGGCAAGCGCTTGACGCGACACTTGAATGGGCGGGACAAGAAAATCATCATTTGCTTTGTTTGCGAGATCCACTTTATCCGCCATTATTGCGTGATATTTACCAACCACCATTAGTATTATTTATAAAAGGTGATCCAAGTGTGTTATCACAACCACAACTGGCTATTGTTGGCAGTCGTCGTCCCAGTCCTATTGGTGAAGAAAACGCTGATCGCTTTGCTGATTATTTGGCAGAGCAGGGGTTGGTAATTACTAGTGGGCTAGCTCAAGGTATTGATGCGGTTGTGCATAAAGCCGCGTTGAAACATAACCGTTGTGGCAGCACGATTGCCGTATCCGGTTGCGGTCTTGATCGTGTTTATCCCGCTAAACATCAGGATTTAGCCGAAAAAATTGTCGCTCAGGATGGCGCTTTAATTTCAGAGTTTGCTTTAAAGACACCGCCGCGCGCCGAGAATTTTCCGCGACGTAATCGTATTATCAGCGGTTTGTGTCGAGGTGTGCTGGTTGTTGAAGCGGGGCGACAAAGTGGTTCTTTGATTACGGCACAGTACGCCTTGGAACAAGGGCGAGAAGTTTTCGCGATTCCGGGGTCCATCCATAATCCTTTAGCACGCGGGTGCCATGCTTTGATACGCCAGGGTGCTAAATTAGTTGAAACAGCAGCGGATATTACTGAAGAGCTGTCGCTGCTAAAAGGTGAACAAGCGATCCAAGATACAGTGACAGCTGAAAGTGATCTGACATTAGATGCAAGCTATCAAAAATTATTAGATTGCATTGATGATCAATGTACCGCTATGGATAGCATTATTACCCGTAGTCATCTCAGTGTTGAAGTTGTGGCCTCAATGTTGTTGCAGCTCGAACTGCGGGGATTGATTCAAAGTGTGGATGGCGGCTATAGTCGCGTGCGGTAAATTAAACCTAAAAATCCCAGCGGTCCCTGAGCCTGTCGAAGGGTCGAAGGGCAAGCAGGCTCAGGAACCTTTAGGTTAAGCTATTTTTATTCAAGATTCATTGGACTTTATTGTAGAGATAGGTTATATTAACTGCTCCTGTTCGACTGATTTATTTTATCCCCCCTTTTAAAATTTTCAGTTGAAACAAATAGCCTGCAAATTATTCATAAACATTAAGCGCCGCGGACATCGTGTAAATTTAATTGTCAGCGTTGTTAGGCGTTGCTGATATGTTTTGGAATAAATGGTGGAAGTGTGGACTATTGCAACAAGGAATTCATCGTAAGGTAAGGAATGAAACTATATAACTAGAGAAGGTTAACGATGATAATACACCATTATGGTGATCATCCTGGAGAAATAATTGTTGATCTTTTGCTTAGATTTGATTTCGATAAAAAAGAAATAGCGACTTATTTGGGCGTTAATATAAGAAAGATCAATAAGCTACTTTTATTTCGCGCTTATGCGGATGCTTTAAATCAGCAACAACTGGATAAGCTTATAAGATTGTATAAGCGTTTTCTGGAAAATTAATTATTTTTATCAAGATGTCGTGCTATCGCTTGGCGGCCTCCTTCGACGAGCTCAGGGAACACAGGCTCAAGCACCACCGCGGTTTTTAAAATAATACCCATTTGCTGATTTTATGGCGAACAATGTACGATTAAACTTGGTTTATCCAAGTAAGACGATTATAATTGTACTATGTCTGCGCATATTGATGAACGACTACTCGATATCTTGGTTTGCCCTTTATGTAAAGGGCGAATTATTTATGATCGTGAGAAACAGACCTTAACTTGTCGAGCTGACCGCTTAGTTTTCCCGATTAAAAATAATATTCCTATCATGTTACTCTCAGAGGCGCAGGAATTAAACGACGAGGCATTGACAACATGAAAATTCGTGTTGTCATTCCAGTGCGACTACAATCTTCACGCTTGCCGAATAAGCCATTGTTGGAAATAGCTGGCAAAACCATGTTGCAGCGTGTTTATGAACGTGCTTGTCAAGCGAATGCTGATAGTATATTAATTGCTACGGATAGCTATGACATTATGAAACATGCTCGATCAATCAATGCGCCAGTTTGCTTGACTAGCACTCAACACCAGTCGGGTACGGAGCGCATTGCTGAGGTAATTAGTCTTAAAAATTACGACAAAGATGATATTATTGTTAATGTTCAGGGTGATGAACCACTTATTCCACCCAAACTAATAGATCAGGTGGCTGATGATTTAATCAGGCATCCAGAAGCTGTGACAGCCACACTTTGTGAACCTGTTGATAGTGTTACGGTGCTTCACGATCCTAATGTCGTAAAAGTTGTTGTTGATCACCAAGGCTATGCGTTGTATTTCAGCCGTAGTCCGATTCCTTGGTTACGTGATCAACGTGATGGCTCGCAGAATGAATGGTTATCTTGTGCTTGTCGTCATATTGGTTTATATGCTTATCGTGCTGGTTTTCTTAAAATATATGCAGCGTTACCAAATATAGCGTTAGGGAAAATAACCGCTTTGGAACAATTACGTATTTTATACTATGGTCATAAAATACATGTGGCACAAGCAAAAGAAGCGCCAGGTATTGGCGTTGATACCGCCGAAGATTTGCGAAAAGTTCGTGATAGTTTCCTATAAATCAATGATCAATCGCGTTGAGAAAATGTTGTTTAACATCCTCATTAGTTTCTTTGAGTTGATTGGATCCGCGGGTGATTTTAGCAATACTGATATTTAAATCAGCGGCAATTTGACGTTGTGTTTTTTCACCTTTTAGCAATTCACGCACTAACAAAACACGATCGGCAAGTTGATCGCGTTCTTCAGCGGTAAAAAGCAAATGAAAAATTGCGTCACATTGTTTAATGGATGTGCTGTGATGACATAATTTTAGAAATGAAGCCCATCCTATTTTTTTTTCTTTCATCTTTTGTACCTGAATCGAAAATGCTTTGCTGATCATTATAATGTACGATGGTCCATTTTGTAAAATAAAATTCGCTTAAAGTGCTGCACTTCTTTGTCCAATTGCGCTATGATGCTTTCAACAAGTGGGTTGCGTTCCTTGTTGGTAATTTTAAAACTAGGTCCTCAATTCTTTATTTATCTGAAGAATCATAGCTTACAATTAATTTTATCTATTTGATACCTATTGTTCCCCAATCGCAATTGTTCAAGTTGTATCCGATTCTCTTAGTCTAGTCGCTTTTGCAAATAATAAAATCTTGTATGCTGCCATACAAATCTAAAAATAAAGGATATTGTTTGATTTTAATAGGTATATTTCCTTCCGTAATTTTACAAGATGATAACTGTGTGGAAACAGATTCTGATGCAGGTTGTGTAAATACGGGTGCAAAGAAATGATATCCTCTAAAAGAATATGGTTCTAAGCTAACATGTTTGGCTACTACAGTGAAGCTATAAATTCTAGTGTTAGAAAAAGGATAGGATTCAGCATTAGCTGGTGGCAAGTAGAATTTTGAAAAAGGTGAATCAGAAACACTTCCCGCATAAAATGCATTATTTAATGTACCAAAACCAAAGATTGTAGCGCCTCCTATCAAACTTCTTGGAATAGGGCTATGGTTTTCTGTTTTCACTAATGCACAGTATGATTGCCCTGGGTGCTTTCCATTCAAAATACACTTATAAGTAACAGTGACGTCGTTTGTTGAACCAAAAACGACACTTAATGAAAACGAAAATATTACTACAATCAGAAGTACGCTTATTTTTTTCATTTTTTAAACCCTCTATTATTTTTAATTTTTATACCTTAATT
>JBCCYM010000016.1:0-27752 GCA_039190005.1 Pseudomonadota bacterium | reverse complement strand
GTTTAGCATTATTAGTGACAGATTTAAAAGGTTCAGGACCTTTAATTTTTATATAGAGTTTATTTTTTTCAAGTTTATTTAGCTCATCTACTATAGCAATAAAAATTGGATTATGAGTTTTACTCCGATACCATGTTGCCATGTCCGCCGAAGGCATAAAGGAAAATTTTTCTGGCACTATTCACTTACTCCTTGGGGTTTAATTTTTTTATAAACGCGCTAATGTTCATGATAGGATCTCAGATTTCTGTGTGCTAGTTTCGCTTTTTTCTTTCATGCCTACTTTCTCCTTGTTATTCCTCAACCTTCGACAAGCTCAGGAACCACCTGCGCGGGAATGACGGGTGCCCCTTGAGTTTGTCAAAAGGTCACAAAAGTAACTGGAAAGTTAAGGTCTCTAATAGTTTTTAGTGTTCCCCTAATAGTAGGTTGGCACATTAATGACATGACGTTATTACCGCTCAGATTTTTGGCGTACTTATTTGCATAGCATCAGTAAAGTACTTCCTTTTTGCCGTCTTGAGTCAATAATAATTTGCCATTAACATCCCAACCAAGCAGAACACATACTAAAGGCCTTAGCCCAACTCAATAAATATAAACGCTACCCTTTTTGCGGAATACTAGCGACTAAGCGTAATGACGCGGTTAATTCCTCAAGCTGCATCCACGGACGCAACCAAGCAATGGCTTGATAAGCACCGGGATTACCTTTCACTTCTTTCACCTCAATTTTAGCTTCCGCCAAAGGATAACGGGATTTAAGCAACTGGCCGGAATCCGGATTAGAATTAACGTAATTGACAATCCAATCGTTTAACCATTTTTCCACATCACTGATTTCCATAAAGCTACCGATTTTATCGCGTGCCATAATTTTCAGATAATGAGCAATGCGCGCTGTCGCCATAATATAAGGCAGGCGTGCTGAAACTTCAGCATTCGCTGTCGCGTCTTTATCATCATATTTTTTTGGACATTGTGTTGTTTGCGCGCCAAAAAACACGGCATAATTGGTATTTTTATAATGACAAAGTGGTAAAAAACCTTGTTTGCTCAGTTCCGCTTCACGACGATCAGTAATACCAATCTCAGTTGGACATTGCATATCCAAGTCGCCATCATCACTGATAAATGTATGCGCCGGCAAATGTTCAACTTTACCACCATTCTCAGTACCGCGAATTGCCGTACACCATCCGTATTCGGCAAACGCATTGGTTAACCGTGCTCCCATGACATACGCGGTATTCATCCAACAATATTGCGATGCCGGTACTTTTATTGCTTTGCCTTTTTCATCTAATGGCATCTCTTCATAAGCAAATGCTTCCACCAATGTGCCTTGTTTACCATAAGGCGAACGCGCTAAGGTGCGCGGTAGTACCAGCGTCACAAAACGAGCGTCTTCGGTATCACGATAGCCCTGCCAACGCGCGTATTCAGATGAAGCAAACACTTTAGCTAGATCACGCGGTTTTGATAACTGCTCCCAGGAATCTAAACCTAACATGCTCGGTGCCGCCGCGGTAATGAATGGACAAAAACTCGCGGCCGCCATGCCTGACATATTTTGTAGGAAATCCATATCTGTGGCGTTATTTTCAATCGCGAAATCACCAATAAGCGCCGCGTAGGGATTCCCGCCGGGTGTGCCGTACTCTTCTTCATAAATTTTCTTAAAGATAATACTTTGATCAAAATCCACCGCTTTGGTTAAATCTTTGGCAAGCAATTCTTTTTTGGTATTAAGCATTCTGATTTTAATATCAGGACCACACAAGGTATTTTTCACTAAATAGTGTAACCCACGCCATGAACCTTCAAGCTTTTGCACATCAGCATGATGCAAAATCTCAGTGACTTGTTTAGAAATCAGCATATCGATTTTACTAATGGCCTCATCAACTGTTTTAGTCAAATTACGATTCCAAGTCACTGTGCCACTGAGCGCCTCATTTGTTAGCACTTTAAGTAGATTTTCAGCTTGAGAACGCTCAGTTTGTTTGGTAGCGGCAATCGCTTGCTCTAATAAACTGACTTCCTGTTGAACGGTTGTTGTTTCTTGTGTTTGGGCGGCATTATTCGACATTAGGTTTTTCCTCATTGGTATCATTTAATTGTTCAGATAATTGTTTGAGTTCATCATGATTTTGCAAAACGTTTTCGAGAATAGCCTCTAACTCATCAGAACGATCAGCTTTACTCAACATCTCACGTAACTTGGCACGGGTATCAAGCAGATTTTTTAATGCCGGCACTTGCTCTGCAATTTTATCGGGTTCAAAATCTTCCATACGGTTGAATTTAAGATCAACAGCTAATTGGTTATCGTCATCTGTTAGTTTATTATCTACTTTGACGCTTAATTCCGGTGACATTTTTTTCATCACCTGATTAAAATTTTCACCATCAATTTCAATAAATTTTTTGTCCTTTAAAGGCATTTTCCCAGCTTCGCTGTGACCGGAGTAATCGCCCATCACTCCCATCACAAAAGGAATTTCTTTTGTTACCGACGCGCCATTCTCTTCAAGCTTATAACTGATCTGAACACGCGGCTTACGTACTTTTTCAATTTTATCATAAACACTTTTCATTATATATATTACCTCATTTTGTTAATCAAACTGATTTGCCATATCATAATTATTATAATCATGATGCTCATTCTCCGAACTATAATCTCGATCTCCATTTTCCATATCTTTATTATGATATGGCACGCCTGTCGCACGAGAAAATTCCATACGCAATTGTGGTTCCGCGATCACCTCATCAATCACTTTATCCAACGCCAAACCACTCCAACGCACCAATCGTGCTAAGGAAAATGTGAGAATGGAATGAGGCTGTGTTTTGTTAAAAAAGTCCAACACCTTTTTTAATTGATCAATGGCCATGTCATAATCATGAATCAATACATTGGCTTCTAAGTGTTGGTTTGAAGGTTCAATGCTTTTGTCTTGCGTATCTGAAGCAACTATTTCATGCTTTTCAAAACGCTTGATAAAGTCATTTAACACCTCTTCACCGGCACTTAGCGCCGCATGAATAGCGCTAAAAGACGGCGCCGCGTCGCCATATTGCTCACTCAGCATCTCATCCAATTGTGCCAATGCTTCCATAGCACTCATCAGATCATTTTTCTGAGCGATAAATTGCGACTCACCAAACTGTTGAACGGCAACTTCAAGCTCTTCAAGACTAAATTCACCTGCATTTTTTCGCGCAGAACCCTTATCAACCAATCGTTGATAATCCCAGGTGGAAATAGCTTTACCTTCAGTAGTGGTTAATAAAGAAATCAGATGAATTGGCGCGATCAATGTCCCGGCAGAACGTTCACCATTAAGAATACGTATCGGCATTAAGGTGGTATGGATACCTTCTTCATCCATACTTGGATAAAGTATATCACCATAAGTCGCGATTAACTGCTGTAATACTATCAAGCCATCACGCAATCCGGCAAAGCCATATAATCGTGTCAATGATTCCACCAACCAGGACGCGAGCTCCAAATCCTTGCTTGTGTTCTGCAATAATTGTAAGCATTGTTCGGCGATAGGTAGCCATTGACCGTAATTATGATGATCTTCACTATCAACAGCCGGTTTACGTTCCTGCTGTCTTAACACCTGACGCTGATCTTTTAAATGATAGTAAGTCTCTACCGTTGCGGCATCTAAACGAAGATCCACGCCAGCTGGTTGATCTTCACTGATTGGTTGCAGTAATCGCTCAAAATCAATCTTAATACCAGAGTCATGGTAAATTTCTTGACTTATTATAGTCATATTCAATTAAAACATTAATATGCTCATTGCATTTCAGTTACAATGAGCATAGTGAAAACCTGATCAACTATCCGCGTTGATTGTATTATTAGTGAAATTAAATGTTGTTTTGTTCGTAGGACTATCACCACCAGGTGGTATTTCAGACTTAGTAGCTTTTTCAGAATGAATAACTAAATCCAATGAATCAGTACTCATGGCACTAATTGTCGCTTTAGAATGCTCAACTTCACCGATTATCTTAGCCCCTTTTCCATCCTCACCGGTTTCCAGCTCACTAACAGTAATTGTATCAGGCTCCATTTTTGTTTGAAGGAGATTCATAACATAAGCATATAATGTACGTGCCTCCTTTGCATCAACGTCAGATGGCAAACCATCATTAGGGTTATGTACTGTAATATAAGTACTGTCTAGCTGCATTGATCCCACATCTCCCAGACCACCACCTACTCGCTTACCATTAGCGAGCTTGGCATTTGGAATTTGAAAAACACCTTTAATGCCATATGGGTTTCCATCTGATTCTTTGTTACCAAATTTGACAACATAATTAGTTGGCATAATATCACCTCATTTTTCTTAAGCAATTAAACATTTCTCTCGCATCATAAAGTCTCACAAGAGCACTCGAGTACTTTAATCATTAATTATTTCCAAATGATTTCTATTTTATTTTTTTTTGTCCTGAAATATTTTTTGGCTTGAAATAATTTATCATGCCATCAGCGTCTATATACTCGTCTTATTTTATCATTATCTTAGCTCTTCTTAGATATTACCTTATCAACTTGGCAAATTCTTCATAAGGAAGTGCACACCGCTTTTTCTCCCTCATCCATCCAATTACATTAATATCTATCTCTCGCAGAGTTTTTTGACAACATCAAAATTCTTCACTTGACCTCCCTAAAACTATGTTAGCTTATCGCTATATTCTAACATCGTATCCCATTTATAATCATCATCTTTACTTTCTATATCTGCCCAATAAATATAATCAATATTTTTGTAGTCACGACCAGTTTTGTTGAATGAGGCTAAAAGCTTAGAGTCAAATTTTCCAAAACCATATTTTTTTGTAGTTTGCTTATCTGTAACTTTATCTGGCTTCAAATCAAATTTTGCACAGCATTTATCACAAAATATATTGCCACATCGTCGACAATGGTATCTACGAGTAAACATTGTAAAGGAATTAGAACAATCATGACATTTATTGACATGCTTATCTGGTTTCCATGTATATTTTTTGGAATTATTGTTATTATCTTTATCCGGCATATTTATCTATCCTAGTATTTTTGTAAACATCACTTTTTTATATACCTCCAAAAAGTTAATCAGGTATCATTATAATTCTCTATGCATTATCTTTTATTGACAAATCACACAACAAAAATATTTCAAAATTGTTTCAACTTTATTTTTACCAGAAATACATAACAGAAACAATTCAGCAATAAAACTCGGTTATATTATTGTCAGTTAAAGACCAAATATAATAATAATGATGCGTAACCATGTTTTGCTCAACAATTTAATTGCCAGAATTGATCAGCTTGTTGCTGAGCAGTTGCGGGAAATTATCGAACATGAAATGGTGAAAAGACTACATGCGTCCTGGATTGGGCTACATTATTTAATTCACTGCGCCACAACTTCCGCAGCAAATCTGAAAGTCAAAGTGCTAAATGTGAGCTGGTCACAGGTGGTTGATGATCTTATGCGCGCCAGTGATGTCGATTATTGCCAACTCTTCGATAAAATTTACAGCGCCGAATTTGGCAGCCCTGGCGGTGAACCTTATGGCATATTGCTCGGTGATTATACAATCAACCTGCTTCGCTATAAGCACCATGATGGCTATAAGGAAGACCTTACTGCTTTGCGCATGCTCAGTGACATTGCCGCTGCCGCTTTTGTGCCATTTATTACCAGTGTTCATCCCAATAGCTTTGCCGTTAACCAGTTTAATGAATTATCAACAAGACCATCCCTAATTGATTTGCTGTCACAGCCTGAGTACAAATCATGGCAACAGTTCCGCACCTCATTACAAGCGCGATTTATCGCGCTGGTGTTGCCACGTCTGTTATTCAACAGTTATCATGAGACGATGTTGCAGCCGCAAAGACACCATTATCCTTATCAGCAGTTGCTGTGGGGTAGCGCGATATATGCTTATGGCGCTGTGCTTGCCAAGTCATTCACGCAGACAAGCTGGTTTTCATACAGTACTGGTATTCCTCATGCGAAAACGAATATCGCCGGTGGTGTTGTGCCGGCATTACGCGCGCCTCAGCACAGCACTGATCGAGGCACCACTGTTTACAAAACCGTCACTGAGGTGATGTTTACTGAATCCCAGGAACAAGATCTGCACCATGCCGGTTTCATGCCTTTGTGCAATTTACACCATCAAGGGCAAGCAATATTTTTCAGTGACGCGAGTATTCAGCATACGCATGGCACACTTTCTGATCTCCACTGTTTATTACACTACACACTATGTGTCTGTCGCTTTGCCCATTACATCAAGATTATCGGGCGAAACCTTATTGGGCAATATATCACGGCAATGGCATGTCAACAGCAACTCAACCAGTGGTTGTTAGACTATGTGGCATCTAATACCGATCTTAATCCAGAATTACGAACAAAATATCCTTTAAAGCAAGCTGAGGTTGAAGTGTTTGAAACCAAAGGATTATTGGGGAGTTTTAGTTGTTTAATTCATTTGAACCCACACTTACGTACCACTCAGACAACGGTAGGTGTGGTATTAAGTACGGCATTAAATTAGGAGAAGTAGCACTATGCGAAAATATGTGGCCTATTTAATCATTTTTTTATTACCACTCCTGCTTTGCGCTTGCTCAACGTTATTTGGCAGCAAAGAACAAGCTAAGAAAGTAACGGTAATGGTAAATAGTACGGCCACAGTAAATCCTGATTCATTGGGACAGAACGCGCCAATTGCCGTGACATTTTACCAATTAAGCAAAGAAAACGCCTTTATGAAAGCAAATTATAATGACTTGAACAATAACAGCAACAAGGTTTTAGGCGATACATTGATAGAGAAAACAACCTGGGTAATACCAGCGGGGACTGATAATAAAAAGTTTTCATTAACAATTCAACCTGGTTGTCATACGCTGGGTATTGTCGCCGCCTATCGTGATTTAAGCAACAAAACTTGGAAAACAACCCTATCTTGTCATGCCGCTCACAGTGGCGTCAATGTTTGGGTCAACGCTAAGCAACTATTAGTTAAAAAAAGAGAACATATTGATTTGAGAACAATTAGATTGTAAATCAAATACGGCAACAATTTAGACTGGCAAACATAATAAAAACAAAAAAATTTTGGCGGCTTCAACAAGTGTAGAAGAGGATTAAGAGAGTAAATAAAATGGTTCAATCAGAGATACATCAAACCGCGTGGGTGGAAGGCATGTTGGTCACCCCGCAACATTTTCAACATCAAGCACGTTCGAATGCGTATCATCACGCGCGCTCAATGCATTATTTACAGCCTTATCCATGGGGATTTAAATCTCTGGCGATTGATCAGATTGCTTTGGAGCAAGGCAAATTGTGTGTGACACTTGCCGAAGGCATATTCAGCAATGGCAGTTTGTTTGCCATCAACGCTGAGCACGCTCTCAGTCGTGATATTGACAGTCGCGCGCATGAGTTGATTGTTTATCTCGCGATACCTGTTAACGACCGGGTGAGCGATAACAAAGCAAAAAATGCCCGTTACCATTTAGCTGAAATCCAGCTAAATGATCAAATTCTATCCCCCGAGCCACAAACTTATCCCATTTTGGTGCAACAGCTCAATCTATGTCTACTCACTTCAGATGATGTACACGATAACTACTACACGCTACCGATTGCCAGGGTTAAGATGGTAAGTGAAGAAAAAGGTATTATCCTTGACCCCAGTTTTATTCCACCTTGTCTCGATATTGCCGCGTCACCGGTATTACAACAAGATCTTACCCATTTAATTGAATCACTTGAACGCGCGAAAACACAACTCAGCCGTATTCTAGTTAATCCAATTCAAAGTCAGAGTGTTGCAGCTGTCACTGATATTTTATTATTGCAATTGTTCAATCGTTACCATGTACTATTCACTCAGTATCAAAACTTGCCAGTATTGCATCCCTATTTATTTTTTCAAAGCATCACCACATTAGCGGCGGAGATGCATACATTTTTACATCCACAGCGCAAACTGACTAACAAACCCAGTTATCAACATCATCACTTAGGCGCGACAAGAACTGAATTACTACCAATTGTATTTAATTGGTTAAACGCGCCGACACGTCATCAAGCCGCGCGTCTGCCTTTATCCAATCCAAGCGAAGGTTTATTTTTAAGTCAGACAATTGAACCACAACATCTGACACATACTGATTTTATTTTAGTCTTCAGTGCCGATGTCGCTGGGGAAACCTTGCAAACGCAGTTAAAATCTTATATCAAAGTTGCCACGCCGGAAACCATTGATGACCTGATCCATTTACAGCTTTCTGGATTAGCGCTGATACCTTTAAGCACCGTGCCGCCACAACTCCCTTACCGTGCCGAAGCGGTTTATTTTCGTATTAATCAGCAAGATGAAAAGTGGGCCTCCGTTAAAACACAGCGATCACTGGCCATCGCGGTGAGTCATCCTTACCCGAATCTGCGTGTTGAGTTATGGCTAATGCCGCAAACAAGGAGTGAAAAATGACAACAAACAGCATCATTTCAGACCATACCATACTTTGCTTATATCCTGACAATCCATTAATGGAATGTGCCAGACCGGTGCTCTATCAACTCTATCAATTGCGATCAAATACAATCAATGATGGCGCTATAAATGATAAAACATCGCTAATCAAAAAACTGGATCAGTTTGTTAACACAGCCGCGCAACAAAAACTTAGCGAAGAACAAACCAAACAAGCGCATTATTTATTCTGTGTTGTTGCCGATGAATTTTACTATCGCGCCATCGGCAAAACGAGTGCGCCAACATTTAGTTTATCCGGTAAATTTCATCAGGATACGCAAGGTGGAGAAAAGTTTTTCGCCACAATTAACCATCTATGTGATTACCCTGAATCGAATAGCGCCTTGTTAGAATTAGCTTATGTATTATTAGGACTAGGTTATGAAGGTAAATACGCCCTGATGCCTAATCGACACCAAGAATTGACCAAGCAAAGTCAAACACTTTACGCCTGCGTTAAAAAATCTAAACGCGCGGAATCATCATCTGATAAGCAAATATCCGCGGATCAGAACAATTTGACTAAAAAACAAAAAAGCATCTATTTAGGTGTGACGATTTTCGCGGTCGCGTTTTTATGTTACGCCACATTTGCCATTATTCTCAATCACAAAGTCAATAATGTGCATCAAACCATTCACACACTTGTATCAGCACAAACACCATTTAAACCAGACAATGAAAAATCTAATTAAAAAAGGCATCGCCGTCTATAAAAAGCACTGGATTTTGATCACCGCACTACTCATTGCAGTGATAGTAGCCTTGGTATTATGGTTCAATATAACAATCAACACTTTTTTAAGCCTGCTTATTTTTATTATGTCTATTATTGGGATTGGCCTTTGTATCGCTGGACTGCTTTATCTGTGCCGTTACCTTATCTTCAAAAGTCATGAAAACTTACGAGAGCACTATGATCAGCAGCATTCACGCCCGATACTTAAAGATTTAGTACAAAAAAAACAGACTGATAAAAAGTGCGAAGCACTCTATCGAGCCCTAATGCAGATCAGTAAAAAACAGCCCGCTGGTTTAAAAAAATGGCAAGGTAAAAAAAATATTTATTTGATTATTGATGAATCTAATAAAATCACAAATTTATTGGCATTATCCGCATTTAACCAATTTGATAAACAACAATTTGAATCGGTGAATTTATGGTATAACACTGCTTCTGTGCTGATTGTGCTTAACACATTAACCGATCCGCTCAGTATCTATTTACTCAAAATACTGCGTGACTATCGTTATAATCATTACTTAAAAGCCATTTTTCTAACCCAACAAGCCAATGCGATAGACAACGATAACGATGAACACTACTTGAAAAATCAGCAAAAAGATCTAGCCACACTGCATACCTGTCTTAAACGATTCTGGCAGCGAACATTTCCGCCCTGTTACTTATTAGTAACCGAACTGGAAAACACCACTGGATTTGAGTATGTTTTTGCTGAACAATCCAACACTATTTTGCCGGCATGGCTAGGTGTATTCGCTGGAGAAAATACTAAGCAAGCAAATCAAACCCTATTACAACAATTACAAACACAGGCATTCATGAAAATGCCGAATCAACCGGAACAAACGGCGCAACGTTTTTTGTTTATCGAAAAATTAGCATCCTTGTTTCAACAGTCACAGTCACGTCTTTTGACATCAGCTAATAAAGCCTCTCCCTGTTTTACAGCTTATTTATTCACCGGTCGTCAGCACAAAACAAATCACCTCTGCTTCTTTGACGGTATTTTTTCTCAGTTTTTACCACAACAACGCGTGGCGGCAAAAAAACAATGTGCCGCAAAATTACCACAGAAAGTTTTAGCCGTATTCATTGTACTCGCCGTTTTATGGGCTGGTTTATCAACCGCGAGTTTTATTAACAACAATCAGCGTTTAACCCAAGTCAAACGACAATTATCCAATTATAAAGGATTGATAAGGGTAAATAATATGCCTGAGGCAATGAAACGTTTGGCAACAGCGATGGCGATCACTCAAGTATTCCATCCGAATCAGGATAATTTCTGGTTACATAATGGCTTATATCAAGGTAAACGCATTAATCACTACTTGACATCACTTTATCAGCAAGATTTAAGTCAATGGTTCATCCCGACATTAGCAAAAGGATTGAGCGCTCGAATGCGGCAAGCAGCACCACATTCCGCTCAACTTGTCAGCAGTTTAAAAGCGTATTTAATGCTGGCAAAACCGGAACACTTTAATGCCAGTGTCATGAATACCGTAATAAAACAACAATTACCCGCTCAAGTAAGTCATAGTATTGTAGATTCACCCAATCTAATGACGCTCTTGACAGCAATGCAACGCAGTGGTTTTCCGCCATTATCGCCTCAAACCAAACTGGTCAGCCAGAAACAAGTGCTGTTACCGAATTTAACACCCATAATTTTTCATGGCTTGTTACAAGACGCGGCAAAGAAACTTGGTCAGGAAAAACAATTCGCCACCGATCAAGATAAGCTATTATTTGCCCAACCACCACAAATTAACCCACTCTACACTAAAAAAGGCTATGATTATTACCGTCACCATCGTCGACAAATTATTATAGCCACACTCAATCAACAGTGGTTCTACGGTATCAACCCCTACTTGGCAACACAACAACTTACTGATTATCAACAAAAACTCGATGAAATGTACGCACGGCATTACATTCAAGCATGGCAAACACTATTACAACAAACAAAGATTAAATATGCGAGTAATCTTGATAACGCCATTAAACAGCTCAAGGTAAGCGCGGCAATTAATTCACCGATACTAAAATTATTAGGATGGGTTAACGCGCAAACCTTGCTAGTCACAAGAAAACAATCAGCTGATGACCCAGGCGCGCGGATCAGTCAAACATTTGACCCACTTCATCAATGGTTAGAAAAACAAAATAGACATACTTTACAATCATTGTCAAAACAGATGAATGGAATTTCTCAATACCTAAGCAAAATAAAAAAAGCTTCGGATCCATCGCAAGCGGCACTGAAACAATTGCAAGCTGATTTTAAAAGCAATCATATCGCCGCCTATCAAAAATTACAGAATCATATCGCAAATATGCCGACACCGGCAAAAAATTGGTTGCAACAATTGATGGCGTCCAGTTTAACAAGTGTGCTGACAACCGCCACAACCGCCATCAATGCTGTCTGGCAGAACCAGGTTGACAAACCCTACGCGACCGTGTTTGCCAACGATTTTCCATTTCAACCATCGGCGCAAGCGGAAATCAGTACCGTGCAGTTTAGCAAGCTTTTCGCGCCTGGCGGCATATTGCCAGCATTTCTACAGACATATATCGCGCCGTTTATTGACCTGCATCAAGGGCAATATTATCAGCTCTACGGTGCGCATCTACCTATTAGCAAAACAGCACTGCAATTGCTGACACGATTACAAGCGATTACTGATGATTTTTTCAAGCAAGGAAAACTACAAGTCGCTTTTTCTTTAACGCCGGTATTTCTTTCAGAGCAAACAGCTACCGTGCGACTCAATTTGTTAGACCAACATTTGATTTATCAGCATGGACCAGCGATTGCCAAAACATTCCAATGGCCAACATCATTGGTACCCACTGAGACAGCATTAATCTGGACAATATTTCAACAGCCAGCAAAAAAAACTACCGAGGTGGGTGACTGGGCATGGTTGCGTTTACTACAACAAGGCACAATCACTTCCACCGAAAATCCTAAAGACTGGTTATTGCGTTTTGATCATGGTGACCAAAACGCGCAATTTAAACTTGAAGGCGGAGCAGCAATCGCTTTTGTGGCGAATAATACTTTTAGTCAACTTGCCCTACCCCAACAATTATAGAGAGCTATAAATGAATAGCCAAGAGAACCGTTCATTACGCATTGACAATAGTTTTAATTGTAAGAATTTTTTGTTTCTGATACATATTGAAGGAACAGAAAAAATTTCTCAGCTGTTTGAATACCAATTGACAATTATCACGGATACTGAATTAACACCTAAGAGTGTGTTGGGTGAAAGTGTAAATTTTTATATTTATACAAAAGATGGTGATGATAAATGGGTTCTCACGAGATCATTTAATGGTATTGTATCTATGTTAAAGAGAGGTCAAGCAGTAAACTATAAATCAGACAATTATCAAACATCATTACATCAATATCATCTAAGCATTGTCCCAAAATTGTGGTGCTTAACTAAATCACAGCATTGTCGTGTATTTCGAAAAAAAGGACAAACTGTCATTGATATAGCTGAGTTATTACTCGATTATTATCAAATCGACTACGATACCAGTCAGGTAAGCAATCCACTCTCATGGGAACGCTGCACCCAATACAATGAAACTGATTTTGCTTTTTTAATCCGTATACTTAACGCCAGTGGTATTTTCTTTTACTTCAAACATGATCAACAAAAACATACCTTAGTACTATCCAATACCACTTCCGGTTATATGCAACAAAATAGTGTCTTATATCATAAAAATAATAAAGGCTATTCGCCCTATATTTACGACTACGAGTGGACCGGAAAATTGATGACAGAAAACTATTGCACCACAGATATTGATATAGAACAGCCAGATAACACGCTCTATGCTAAACAGCCATTTGATAATCAACAAGATAACATTAAAACCATGCCCGCGAGTCTCTGTTTTGCTTATCCGTCATTTAGCAAAACTACTCAAGACAGCAAACAACAGGCGACGCTTCTGTCAGCACAGACTCAATCCAACGCTTATAAAGCAGATTTCAAGAGCAATTATACTGACTTACAATGCGCTCAAACTATTGTGCTAAGTGACGAGTATTTTGCCAACGAAATAATCACAAATTGTGCTATTGTCAAATTCTCATTTGAAGCAAAAGATACAAGCGGCTTTACTCTTGAACATAACGAAAATAAAACAGATTACCGCAATAGCTTTACCTGTGTGCCCAATACAATTGTCTACTGCCCGCAAAACAGTAGAAATCAAGTGACATTTCCAAATATTCAATTAGCAATGGTTGTCAACAGCGAAGGTAAAACGACAGGCTCACAACCCATCTACAATGATGACTATGGTCGGGTATGTATTAAGTTTTTCTGGGAAAATTATCCTGACAACCCACTGGAAAAAACAAATCATTTTGATCAATGCGACGTTCAAATTACCAATCATTTTGGCGACGGGCTGTTTCGTGTTGGTACGATGGTGATCGTGACATTTCCCAATAACAATATGGATTGTCCAATTATTTTAGGTGCCGCCAATAACGCTAATCAATTACCACTGGGTAAATTTGACGCGGGCAATGCCATGCAGACAATCATGCAACAATTTCCTGGCGCCGACGACAATCAGCAATACAACAATATTACGTTCAATGATAAAAAAGATCAACAGGCATTCCAATATTACGCCGCCAAAGACATGGCAATAACCATTGAAAATGATCGCAACGCTGTTTTAAAAAGTGGTGACGATAGTTTATTATTGGAGAAAGGTGATCTTTTAATTGAAGTACAAAAAGGCCGATATATATTAAAAGTCAAAGGTGATATTGCTATTCAATCAGATGGTGATATCAGTTTGAATGCCAAAGGTAGCATGTCTTTACATGGCAATCAAGTGCATATCAGTTCTGAATCGGCAATGACTCACGAAGCCGGCACCTCATACGCGATCAGTGCCGGCACGACAGCATCAATGGTTTCTAAAATTCAAAGCACGTTTTCCAGCAGTGGCTCATTAGAAATTAAAAGTCCATTGATAAATTTAGGCAATCAAACGCAACCAGGTCAAACAACACTTACAAATGCTATGCAACCAGGTCAAGAAATAGAGAATAAAATAAATGATCAAATAGAAGGGCAAATGGAAGGGCAAACAGACTTTTCCGAACAAGACATGGAAGAGGAAGATCCTACAACACTAAGTGATTATATAATTGATAGCGGTTTTACTCTAGATACTACAAATTATTCTCTAAATACTGATTATACAGATGAAGGCATGAATCGTGAAATTGAAACAGCGATAACGGGCGCGGCAGTTAGTGATACTTTCGACGGGTTAGGGAGCGCGACAGATAATTTAAATTCCGAATTGAATACAAATAGTGTTGAAAATATGGGTACTAATATAAGTTCTGGATTTGATAATAACTTTCAGAATTTGGACGCTACACCAACATCAATTGAAGAGGACATCCCTACTTTGAACACAGATAACCCCATAGCGTCAATAACCCCTAACATTCAAAGTTCTGTTCCTACCATTACTGTTGCACCACCAATCAATAGCGTGGTTTCAAGCTTAGGTAAGCTTGGAAAACAGACTAAAACTGACAATGCTGCCTCAAGCAAAAATAGCACAACAGCAGCAAAAACCTCTAATACACAAAGCGCTACTCCTCCTAGTAATAGCGTACCAACAGTACATAAAGCAAACTTAGGTCATGCTGGGCAACAAACTAAGGTCGGCAATTCTGCCCCAAGTGCAGGTAGCACGACAACACCAGCAAGCCCTAAAGCGCAAAACACTATTCCCACCAGCAGTGGCGCCTCAACAATGACTAATACAAGCTCAAACTTGGGCACTGCTGGCAATTCGCCTCCAACCAGCAATCCTGTTTCAAGTTCAAGTGGCATAAAAGTGCCGCCAATAAGCGCCAACGCGCAACGCGCCACTTCCACCTTCAATGGTGTATCAGCAATGCATAATACAGCTTCAAACTTAGGTAGCAATCTCGAAAAACAGGTTAAAACCGGCAATCCTGTCTCAAGCGCGGTTAGCACAACAGCACCAGTAACCGCTAAGGCGCAAAGCACTATTCCCACCGGCAACATCACGTCAGTAATGAATAACGCAAACTCAAACTTAGGCACTACTGGGCAAGCACCTAATACCAACATGCCTGCCTCAAGTGCGGCCAACATAACAACACCCATAAAATCTAAATTGCAAAGTAATATCACTGGCAACGGCACATCAGGTATTAATAGTACAAACTCAAACTTAGCTAGTATTGGGCAGCAACCCCAAGTCGGCAAGTCTAACTTAACTAATCTTAGTCAGCCGCTTACAGCTGGTAGCGCTCTCTTGGGTACTGCCGGCGCAGTGGCCTCAATAGCTTCTACAGCGCGCGGCGCGACGCCAAAATTAGACAATAATATCGAAGAACATCAAACAACATATAAAAACGGCAATATTAAGGAACGGTTTTTCCTTAAAGATGAACAATTGCATGGACTTCACCAAAGTTTTAATGAGCAAGGTATACCACTGAACAGCTCTTCTTTTGTTGATGGCAAATTAGATGGTTTTGCCTATACCTATGATAATCAAGGCCAATTATTGCAACGACGATGCTATAAAAATGATCAACTGAATGGACGTATGGTCTGTTATCAAAATGGAAGTATCCAGATGTTAACTCGGTATAAAAATGGTCTCGAAGACGGTACTAGAATTATGTTCAATGATAAGCGCCAACTGATGACCAAGCAATGTTACGCAAAAGGAGAACTTCATGGCTTGAACTTGCTTTATTACCCTGATGGCACAGTGATGCAAACAGCAAATTATGTCTCAGGGAAATTACATGGTGAAGTTATCGATTATGACCCATCAGGCAATATTCGTGATCAACAATATTATGACCATGGCAAACCTTGTAAACAACCCTTAAAAAAGGAGGATATAAACAATGCCAGCTGTTGCGAGAATGAATGATATTAATCAGTGTCCAATAGAACCTCAGGGTTCAGGTCCAACTATATCCACTGAAGTAATGGTGTTGATTAACGGCAGACCTGTCGCATGTATGGGGGATACGATCAGTTGCGCTGGTCCACCGGCCACTATTATTTCAGGCGTACCAACTGTACAAATAAATGGCAAACCTATTGCGACATTAGGCGATATATCTTCGAATGGTGGAACGATTGTATCAGGTTGCCCTACTGTGATCATTAATTCCTAGGTCAATACGCATGATGATAAAAAACAATAAGACACAAATACCGGCATCACAACTATGGATGCCATCGATTATCACCCGACTCACTCAGGCAGAGGATGTGTCAGGCATCATGCCGGCACTTTACAGTTTTGAAACCTATGTGACAGAAATCCAACAAGATCTAATAAAACTGCTCAATACCAAAAAAATTCCCTTAGATATCACACAACCGGCACAAGCTTGTATTTTAACCTACGGTATGCCTGATTTAACGCTATTCAATCCTGACAGTGCCAAAGATATCGAAACCGTACGTAAATTATTAGAAGAAACCATAGAACAATTTGAACAACGGCTCACCAATGTTACGGTCTTGAGCAAAAAACAAATACAAAAAACCGCACCGACGATGATGTCATTCTGTATTAACGCGCAGATAAAAATCAACCCACAATACATGCCAATTCGCTTTGATTCAGTGATTGAACCAGCAAATGATACCGTGCAAATTTTAAACCCAATGAAGCGAGCATAATGAACAAAAATAAGCGTACTTTACTCAATTATTATCAGGAAGAATTGGCATACGTGCGTCATGAAGCTCAAGCGTTTGCCAAACGTTATCCCCGTATTGCCAGTCATTTACATCTAAGTCCTGATGTCATAGAAGATCCCCATGTGAATCGACTCATTGAGGCATTCGCGCTATTAAATAGCCGTATTCGTTGTCAAATTGATGATCAATTCCCCAATCTTATTGAAGCGCTGCTCGATATTATTTTCCCCGGTTACCTTGTCCCTATTCCAAGCATGAGTATTGTACAATTTAGGCCTCAGAATAGTCTGACTGGTAGTTTTTTATTAAACCAAGGCACGCTATTAGAAACCCCGCCAACCGAAGGTGAACCGTGTCAATTCAGTACCTGCTATGACACGACACTTTGGCCTGTTTCTATTACCACCGCGCAATGTGTTACTCGAACAGCTGAGAGTTTATCCTATGCCGGAACGCCATCCGAGACAAAAAGCCATCTCATCTTAAGCTTACGCTGCAATAATCCTGAACAGCGTTTTGATACCCTCGCTCCAGATAAATTACGCTTCCATATAAAAGGAGCTAACGCCTTGGCGTTATCATTGTATGAATACCTCTTTGCCCATTGTTTAGGTATGAGTGTGATCAATCCGGCAGAACCATCATCCGTGTGTTTTTCACTGGGGCCACAAGCCATCGAACCGGTAGGATTTAATACGAAAGAAGCCATATTGCCAGAAGCCGATCAAGATTTTATTGGCCATCGCTTATTACTTGAATTCTTTACCTTTAAAGCTAAATTTCTGTTCTTCGATGTCAATTTTGGCAAACCTCTTCATGATATAGGTAATACACTGATCATCATGCTCCACTTTAAAGCGCCACTCAATAATCAACTGCCTTTGCTGAACGCGGATCATCTGGCTTTAAATTGTACGCCTATTATTAATCGCTTCAGTAAAATAGCTGAACCCTTGATTGTTGATGGTAAACGTGACCAATATCCTATTGTTGCCGATAAAAGTTATCCTGACCACTACCATGTCCTGCAAATCAAGCAAATAGATGATATTACTGATATGAGTCATCCACAGACACTGACCAAATTATATGACGCCGGGTCGACCAGTCATCCATCGACAGCAATGCAATGGTCGACTAAACGCTTGTATAATGAAGAAAACGATACGGAACGTACCCTACTAACACTCACGGCAAACTCAACAGCTGAGCCGTCTAAAGTCTTACAAATCTATAGCGATAGTTTTAATGGCAACATCCCTCACCTGTTGTCCTTCCCAAATAAAACATCTCATTTTCAATTTGCCGATGGATCTGCGCCTGTTAGTTTGATTCAATGCTTAAGCCAACCGACACCGGTTTATCGCCAGCATCTTGATCATCAAGGTAAGCTACCTTGGCAATTTATTACCAAGTTATCCTTGAACTATCGTCATTTCCTCCATAATGATCAAGCCTTAGAGATGCTACGAAATACACTCGCTCTTTATAATCTCGGACAACCACAAGAAAATGCGCCATTCATCGACAGTATCATCGATATTGAGACTAAAAAAGCAATGAAGCGTATTCCAGGAAGTTTACTCAACCCCTTTGTCTACGGACATACCGTGACAATTCATTTTGACGCGCGTAAAACAACTGCCGTTAGTAATTATCTTTTTGTAAAAGTGTTAGAACAATTTTTAACCGGTTACCAGGCTATCAATTCGTTTATTGACGTCAAAACGGTAACGCGATCACACGAGACAAAAGATGTCTAATTCGATACGACACGACTGGGTAAGCCAGATGAATACCAATCGCGATCAGTACGCACCTCTACATTTTATTCGCCAACTTGAAACCCAATTAATGGCAATCGGTGATGATAAACTGAAAACATTACGTTTTACTGTCAATCCGTCTCTGAGCTTTCCCACACATGAAATTAATAGCTTATCTTATGATCAACAGCAAAAACGTTTTTTATGCCAAATCAATTTTATGGGATTGATTGGTGTCACTGGCATATTACCCGCCCATTATCTTGAACTTGCCTTAGACAAAAAAAATACCACGGAATTAAAAGCATTTTTAGATATTTTTCATCACCGCTCAATTATGTTTTTCTATCAAGCATGGAAAAAACATCAACTCGTGATCGATTATGAAAGCACTTTAGCACAAACAACAAACAGCAGTCCGATACGCGATATACTCAATGCACTCTTGGGTGAGCAATGCCCAAGCGGCAATGAAAAACTACCCTATTTAGCGACACTTGCCAACAGAAATAAATCCTTATCAAACCTGCAAGCACTGTTATCGCGCGTACTAAAGCGCGCCACTGTAATTACGCCTTTTCGCTACGCCACTGAAACCCTTGATCCATCTCAAACGACCTATTTAACCACGAAACCAAATCCAATGAAACTGGGAAGCCACCTTGGTACAAGCATGACGTTAGGTAAAATTATCCGCATGGATCACGCCCATTTTACCGTTTCCATTACCGCCAAACATTATAATGATTTCAAAGCATTAACCAGGGACAATACGATTAAAAGTCACATCCATGATTTATGCGCTTATTTTGTCGGTTATACCTTAGAATTTTCCATAAACATCACACTTGCCAAAACCTATCAACCAAGCACACACTTGCACGCGTCAAATTCGCTAGGACATCAACTTGGCATTGACAGTTGGTTGCACACAAGCTAGCCGTCATGTCATAACACTATGGTTATTTTCCTCAGTGTCTTTTCACATCAACAAAACTGTTTAAACGATACCCCTGCGTTCGAACAGTTTCAATAATTTTATGCTTTGGGTCATGCGCATAAAAGATATGTCGCAATTGATTGATTAAATTGTCTATGCGACGCAACTCAAAACTGGTGCTCATCCCTCGAAGCTTTTCAAGCAAATGTTCACGGGTGTAAAGATAGCCCGGACGAGAAAGAAAAAGAAGCAATAATTTTTCCAATTGAGCATTTAATATCATACTTTCCTCCTTTGGACTTATAAGTTGATGTTCTTTTACATCAAAGCGCCAGTCTGAAAAATGATACACTTCCATCACGCGCAAACGTCGGCGACGGAGCAAGGCATTAATGCGAGCAAGCAAAATATTAAAATTGAATGGCTTAGTGATATAATCATCAGCATGTGTCTCTAAGGCAATGATTTTATCTTCATCTCGATTACTATAAGTTAAGATGAGAATTGGCAAGTAAAATTTTTCTTTAATCTGTTGACATAATCTTGAAACATTAAGATTTGGCATCAATAAATCGATTATCACTAATGACACCAGTGTGCTTTTTAAAAATAACATAATTTGGTCATCTTCAGTGAACACCGTAACCGTATAGCCCCGACGTTTTAGTAATATTTTCAAGAACTCAGCCATTTCAATATCATTATCAATGATCAGGACATGGTTTATTTCACTCATACTCTCACGCTTTATTTTTATTATTAGCTTTGCGTACCCCTATATCCAATAAATAACCATTTGCTCGAATCGTTTTAATCCATCTGGGTTTACCTAATTTATGTCGTAACCGACTCATCGTCACATCAATACTACGATCGAAAGATTCGCCATCACTTTGCATCAAATCTAATAATTGATTACGCGATAATATACGATTGGGATGGGTGATTAATACAACTAATAATTTATATTCTGAAGGTGTTAAGTTGACGACGCTTCCTGTTTTGGTCGTTAAAATATGACAAGTAATGTTTAAAATCCAGTGATCAAAATGATAGCAGATTTCTTCAACAGAAACTGGCTCCTCTAGACGAGCAGACTGCTGTTTTATAACCGTTCTTTCCATTCTCAGCATCGCGCGAACATATGCCAGTAAAATACGCGGATTTAATGGTTTAGTTAAATACATATCAATACCATTCTCCAGGGCGATGATTTGTTCAATATCTTCATGAATATTGCTGAGCATTAAAATAGGCGCTGATGAATAGCATCGTAATGCTTTACTCAACTCTACACCATCTTCTTGCTCAAGTAATTTTTCTAAAAGAATTAAATCAAATTTGCGACCATTTAAACAGTCAATTGCTTCTTCACCAGTGGCAACAAGTTTTACACCAAAATAGGCGTGTTCTAACAAGGTTTGTACTGGTTGAATGGTCGTTAAATCATTGTCGATGATAAGAATTGATCGTTTTTGTAAGATTGGGTGGGAGGCATTAACTGATTTTTGCAAATTCATTGTGAACACTGATTTAAAATTTTATTATTATTCCAGCAGTGAATAAAATTTGTAATAGGTGTTACTATCCTAATAGTTCTACAAACATTATTAAACAAGCTACTTATTTCCATCAAGCTTTTTATATATATTTATCAATATATGTGTTTATCAATTTTATTGTTTGTTTTTTTGGCGATAAACTGCTTGATTTTCCCAAAACGAAAATAATGTAACGTGATTGAAACTTATTTTGAATAGGTGATTTTTCCTGGATTTTTACACCCTAAAAATTACATCTGTTTGAATTGTGAGCAATCGCGCGCGGAAAAGACAATTAGGTAAATGCTATAAACCAGATAAAATTAACAGGACATGCTATTCATAACTTGCCACAGTACTGGTGATGATGTTTGCAACTCCACAAGGCGCTGTTCACCGTCAATGGTAAAATTAAATTGTGCCGTCGGTCGAGGCAGTACTTCAGTTGCACGTTCAGGCCATTCAATCATGCAAATCGCTGTAGAGCTAAAATAATCACGGATACCTATCATTTCCAATTCATCCGACGATTTCAAGCGGTATAAATCAAAATGATGGATTGTGTTTTCGGCGATATTATAGCTTTCAACTAAAGTATAGGTGGGACTTTTAACCAAACCTTGATAACCTAATCCAGTTAAACATCCTCGCACCAAGCTTGTCTTGCCCGCGCCCAATGGTCCTGATAAAAAAATAATATCACCACCGGATATTACTTTTGCCAAACATCGTCCTAATGCTAATGTTCGCGATTCATCGCGCAAACGCAACTGATTTTCAATCATGGGTTAACTAGTTTTTGAATATACGCTAATAAATCGGTAGCCAGCAAACCACGCTGACCTTTTTCCGCGGCGGCAAGATCACCGGCTCTGGCGTGTAAACAAACACCACAGTTTGCCGCGTCACCCAAAGATAAGCCTTGCGCTACTAAACCGGCAATAACACCGGTTAGCAAATCGCCCATGCCACCGGAAGCCATGCCTGGATTGCCATCTTCACAAGTATTCACGCGTTCCTGCTCATCAATCACCAAGGTATTAGCGCCTTTGAGAACAGTGACTGCCTGATAACGCTGCCACAATTGTTGTATCGCCTGTTGCCTGTCAGCTTGAATCCGCTCAGTGGTACAATCGAGCAATCTTGCCGCTTCACCGGGATGCGGTGTTAAAATAGCATGGTCATAATGTCGTGCCGGCTGACGGGCTATCAAGTTTAACCCATCCGCGTCAATAATCATCGGCTTTGACTGCCGTAAGACGGTAGCCAACAATAATCGCGCCCAATCGGAAACACCCAAGCCCGGGCCAACCGCGATCACAGTGGCTTTATTAATAAGTGCTTGTAACTGTTGGTCAGTTTCAACCGGATGACTCATTAATTCCGGTCGCGTCATGGTCATCAACGCGCTGTGATTGGGATGTGTGGCAATGGTAATCAAACCGGCGCCAACCCGCGCCGCCGCCATAGCGGCAAGACGCGGCGCGCCACTAAAACCAATCCCACCACCGACAATTAGCACATGACCAAAATCACCTTTATGTGATTGTTTTGAACGCGGTTTTAATAGATGATGATAATCGGACAGTTTCATAATGTATTTATTTCAAGGTGGGTAAATCTAGATCGTTGTAAATGACTTCACCGGCATACTGCTTACCTTCCTCTGTCATTAAACCGGTTTTCAGCGCGATAAAAGTAATGGTTTTGTTTGCTTTAACCGCGCAATCCATCACTCGACCTTTATCAGCCTCCAAACCAGAGGGTAAATCAATTGCCAGCACAGGTGTATTAGCCGCATTGATAACACTTATAGCGCGTTTATAGTTAGGACGCATTCTACCTGCCACACCAATGCCGAGTAAAGCGTCAACAATAATATCCGCGCTAATGGGCGTGTCGGCGACAAATGCTTGTATATCAACGCCGACTTCCAAGCAAGCCTGATACGCGTGTTTGGCTTCATCTTTCAGTTTATCGGTATCACCAAGCGCGTAAACAATCACATCCAGACCAGCTTGCCGCGCCAGACGTGCCAAGACATAACCATCACCACCGTTATTACCACCACCACAAAAAACTGCGACTGATTTTGCTCGCGGCCAATGGTGTTGTAGACAATTCAACGCCGCTTTACCGGCGCGAAGCATCATCTCATCGCCACTGATACCTTCGGCAATGGCTTGTTGTTCGAGCAAGCGAATATGTTCTTTTTCACAGGTGAGTATCATGACTCTCTAGTCTAAGTGATTAAACCTTAAAACCACAATTGATCGCCAAGCGATAGCGCAACCCTTCGACCCTTCGACAAGCTCAAGGCTAGCAAGCTCAGGGCAAGCAGGCTCAGGGACCGCGTCTTGCCGCCAACCGCGGTTTTAAAGTTAAAATAAGCTTATGCTTAATATACACCCATCACACTTGACAATGCAAGTTGCAAGCGAGAGCGATTTTTTACTCTAAAATAGTCATGCCTCGAGGACTACTCGCGCCGATTAAAGGAAAAGATTCACAGTTAGATAAATCACCGGTACTGGCATTAATGTCACATAATACCGTATCACTGCCACTAGTTGGTAGTACATAGACTTTACCTACTTTAGGTCTAATGGCAATACGATTGGGGTTGCTAAAGTTGAAACCACTGCCGGTGTTTTGACAATCAAAAAAAGCACCAGTGGTTTCATCCACCTTACACATGGTAATAGTATTGTCACCGGTATTGGCAATATATGCCCGATAAAGTTGCAACGTGTCATTCATAAATAAGGCGAGTCCTTGGGGCACATTGAAATTACTGCCAGTGGATATACAGTTTGTCAACGCGCCACTTACATCATTGACATCACATACACTCACTGAATTGTTGCCGATATTGGTCACGTAAGCTTTATTCACAAGAGTATTCTGATATAATACAATACTTCTCGGGTTACTGAACCCACTGCCGGTAGACTGGCAATTAGATAAAGCGCCAGTGCTACTATTCATGTCACACACACTGACAGTACTATTGCTGCCATTAACAATATACGCTTTATTAATACTATTATACAACACGATACTCTGCGGGCTACTAAAACCACTGCCGGTAGCAACACAATTGGATAAAAAGCCAGTCATCGAATTCACGTCACACCGACTGACAGTATTATTGCCAGCATTAGTAATATAGGCTTTTGCCAATGATGGATTCAATACCACATCTGTTGGTGTACTTGGAGAAATCCCTGCATCAATTGTACATGATGACAGTGTACCAATACGTGGCGAGGTAGTGAATGCACCACTGAAATTGCTATCACGACCTATTGCAATCAGTGCTTTACTCGAATCCGTGGGATTCTCATTATAGGCAACCGTGTTTACATTAACCCCGTTGCCACTCTGCCCCGCCCAATGTACGCCATCGAATGACATATAGATATTATTAGTTAACCCGGTAATGAAGAAATTATTACTTGCCCCTAACAGAAAAATATTATCGCCATATTTAAGATTTCCGAAAACTAGCGCGGGTGTCGCGAATTCATCTTTCCAGGTCTGCCAATTATTAAAGTTTTCACAATAATTACTTGATTGATTAAGACAGGTTTCAGTAAAACCCAAAATACGCGCTGAAAAATCAGCTATGCCCGCAATGACAACAAGACCATTACCCGATGCGATATCAGCTCTAGATAGTGTGCTAGTATCTGAGCCTGTCACAGATTGCCAATCAGTATATGGCACGTTTGAATAAAGAATGCGATTATCTGAAGAGGTGGAGCCAGTAGAAACCAACGTATAAAACTGATCGCTATCAGGACTGTAAGTGACTCTAAGTGGCGTTTCGGCGTCAGAAGGTTTTGTTTGATCAGTCCAAGTCGCATTTGGATCACTTGTGGTAATAATACCTGAATTGCCGGTAACTAAAGGCTGACCAACGGCAACATAAGTGTTATTGCCATACGCGACTGAAAAGTAACGACCTGCTGGAAAATTTGTATTTTGCGTCCATGTTGAATTAATATTAGGATCGTTATAGGAAATAGTACCAGAAAAATTACTACCACTACCCACTGCTACCATTTTACCATCATCACCTTGGGTAATCGCCCAAAGATTAGTCGCGGAACTCTGCAATGCGCCCCAGGTGTTAGAAATATCATCATAGTTATAGATCCCACTATCACTATCTAAACTAACACCTATAAATCCTTGATCGGAACCAATAGTATTGAAGATCAAGTCTTGTAAACTATCTGAAGCATTGTTCCCTATATTAAGCGTTTGTGACGTTGCCCAATTCTGTGTGCTACATACAAAAATACTATTGATGCCACTATTGGCAATATAAGCACGCTGTGTCAACACTTCACCACCGCTTGTTAAGGACACATTGGCACCTTGGTCGTAAGATAAGGTATAATTAACTGAAACAGGCCCGGAAGTTGGAAAAGGTGTGTAAAACCCGGTAATAGTACAACTTTGATTTGCTGCCAACGATCCCACGCAGTCATTAGAAGCTTGATAAAAGAAGAGCGGCGCACCACTCGTAGCGATGCCAGTTGCCGTTGACTCACCCGTATTGGTGAAAGTAAAAGTAACCGGGTAATGATCGCCCGATTGTAAAATAGGTGGTAAACTGCCGGTGACCTCACCTGTAATCACAGCCGGATCCGCGGGTGGCAGCACATTGCTGTTAGTGAACAGGGTCAGATCTGCACCTTGATCGTAAGTAAGCGTACAGCTCAGTGTCACCGGACCAGATGTCATTGGTGAGGTATACTCACCCGTTATCTCGCAACTACTGTTTGGCGCCAGAGTACTACCACAAGTATTTTGAGTTTCGGTAAAACCTGTATGATTACCGGCTAAAACCAATCCTGTTGCTGGCAAGTTTAGGTTATCATTGGTAAACCTAAAGGTCACCTGATAAGATTGCCCCTGCAGAATATTTGGCGGCAAAGCTTGAGTGACTTCGCCAGCTATATCAACATCAATGACGTTACTGGTTGTTGTTACTGCGACAGATTCACGCTCATCTTCACCACTATTGTATGACAACGTATAACCAATAGAGACGGATCCTGAAGTTACCGTTGGCGTATAAATACCATTGATGGTACAAGAACTTGATGGCGCCAAAATAATTTCTGTTGGATCTAAACATGAATAAGACTGTGTAATACTACAAGGCAGCTTACAATCATTCGATGTTTCAACAAACCCTGATGGCGCACTTGTTAAACTAATCTGACTAGCTGGAAAACTCTGATTCATATTGCTAAACTTAAACGTAACCGGGTATGAGGTGTCTTTTTCAATATTCTGTGGCAGTGGTGTGACGACACTCCCAACAACACTCACATCGGTTACACGACTTGCTGTTGTGTTTAAGGAAACATCCGCTCCTTCCGCGTAAGACAAGGTATAATCAACAGAAATCGGACCGGTGGCAGTATCTGGCGCGTTATAGGTACCATTAACCTGACAACTGCTCAGAGCAGCCAAGGTGCTACCACAGGTATTGGATGTTTCGCTGAAACCTTCGGGTAAGCTTTTGCTTATATTGACACCACTAATGGCAAATCGCTGATTAAGATTGGTGAAAATCATACTGACACGATACGTTATGCTGTTCTCGAGAATGGTCGGTAACGCTCGTGTGACCTTACCCATCACAGTAAATTTAGACACGGTCACTTGTTTAGTCGCCAAAACTCGGTTAGCGACTAAAATATGCAGGGTATGGATTTGATCAGTAAAATTGGGATCATTAGATTTAGCGATACAGCTAAACACCGTAGGCGAGGTCGCATTTACCTGGATAGTCGCGACATTGGGTGTGCACACAATGGGTGTATCGGTACTTGTATCGACAATACTCACCGGGTAAGACGCGTTTGCGTTGTTAATTCCTAGTTTACTGCTGTTTGCGCCAAATAAAGCAGCGGACTGCGTTGTTGTCAGTGATACATCCACCTCTTGTGCTTTATTAATGCCAAAAACATCAGGGATATTGGAAACAACTCGTATACCAGCTAAAGGGTCAGCAGGACCAGAACAGCCACTCAGCAATACTAACAGTAGTATTAAAACGATACCTGAAAGTCTGATCAATAATCGTGATAAACATCGTAACATTTTATAATCCTTACCTTATTACAAATTAATTTTTACGCGCGATCATGTTGAAAACATAAAAAGCGGCTATAAGTGTATCATGTTTAGCTAATTTTACAAGTATTGCTTACTTTCTGTAGAGGCAAAGTAGTAATTTCCGGTATGAGCAAGATAGAAATTTCCGCTTTTTGTTATGATTTCACAGGAAACATAACACCAAAAAGGGGGAGAGATGTCAGGGGAGTTAGTCACGATGAGTCACCGAGAAATTGATCG
>JBCCYM010000015.1:0-27933 GCA_039190005.1 Pseudomonadota bacterium | reverse complement strand
CTCAAGTAACTATAGAAAAGTTATATAAAAACATTTTTATAGTTATTAGCTGATTTAAATCAAATTATAAAATGTGGGTACAGCTAAGTTTGTACCCGCCGCAAGGGTTGTGAATGGTTGCTGTCAAACATCATCCACTGAAATTTAAATCGTCCCAAGTTAAATTAGATTTGGTATTACTATTGTATTGCTTGGGCTTTTCAAAATCATTTGCGGTAGTAATAAGAATTGTATCTTCATTAAGTATCTTGTTGCCTGTTTTCTTTTTATATTCCCATATCTTATTGTTCTGAAATATATTTTTTTTAAAAATAGACATTTTCGGGTCGTGATTCCCAAATAATTCTTCTGCTTGTAAAAGCATAAGGTTGTTTTTGTACTGATTACACAGAAGTTTAAAGCATCGTTTTACTTGATCTCGTCCATTCGAACCTAGCTTAACCATAGTGGATTTAACACTTTTATCTGTAATATTTTTTACTATATATTTGCAAAAAAGACTGTTTTCATATTCTTCTAAAATATATAGCATGTAGGCCCCATACAACACATATCGCACATACATACTACAATGAACACCTTTTTTCTTACTTAATACACGGAACTTAATTCCATCGACTTCCTGAAGGTTTGCATAAGCTCTTTTCAATATTTTATAGCCCAATATGAGATTTCTTACAAGTATATCATTTCCATGATATAAAGTTCTTTCGTCATTATATGGAGTTGGCAAATCACCATGACGGTTTTTTGTGTATTTTTTGATATTATTAGATCCACCACTAATTATTGAAAATCTTTCGGAAATCTTCCACATATTTTCACGTATAATGTCTGATCTATGACGGTATATATAAGCACAATGAATATTAAAGGTGTATAATTTTTTTTCTCTTATTCCTTGCTGATACTCTCCTAGCTGAGAATTGCCTGCTCTTCCATTGCCGTGGTAAACCATATAATGTGCATAATGATACTCTTTCCCATAATGATTTCTATGACATATAATATCTCCAGGAATCATCTTCTTTCTATTAACGTTAATTTTTTTCGTTGCGGGAATTTTTCGGTCAAATTTTTTAATTAGTTCGTTAAGTATATTAATATGTTTATCATTCATATTGTCTCTTTTGGGCATATAGGAAAAATAACGTTTTTCTTTGATCTTCGGCAATTTGTTTATGCTGTACACTGAGTAAGTCTAATTGGGGCGATTGCTTATCAACATAATGCTCAGATGTGCTGCCAAAAATATGACAGTGTAAGAACTGAAGCTGATGATAGAAGACATCGTATTGCTGTTGTTGGACTTTGTGCAATAAGGTTTGATTAGATCGTAATGACTTTAACGTATTATTCTTTTTTTTCATGTTATTTTTAAGTTTTTATTCTAAAAATAATCGTATCATAGTTTTATAAACATTGCATGCATTTATCATGAAAAAATGGGATAATGGTCAAAAGCGTCGTAATATCCGCGCTCAGTATCTAGGTTTGCTTGTTATTTCTGCTGAGCTTCAAGACAAAAAAGGAAGTTTTATCTTGAGAGATGAAGGAGTTTTTGAAAATGGTATAGCGACATCTTCACTTAAAATTATGCCTGGCTCTGGCACAAATGATTTCACTGGAATAGCCGGTGAAGGTATTTATAAAGCTTCTCATACGAATTCTATTCTTGAATTAAATATCACGCTATAGAGGCATTTATTTCCGGCCTTATCGCGACTATTTTAAAAACCTTTTACTTTTTTTCATAAATTTTACATAATATGGTGATTAGAGAGTGTCTGATTAAATAACTATATTGGGATGTATTGAAAGAGAGTAACATGATTTTTACCGATTTACCTGTTAAACTATCGTCAACGCGGAAAAAAATTGCCGAGGCTTATCGAGTTGATGAGTCCGCTTGTCTTAAAGCGTTAATAAAGCAACTCTCTATTTCTGAAACAGCGAAAGTGCTTATCGTCGAACGGGCTGAGCGCTTAGTCAAAAAAGTACGTGCCAGACAGAAAAGGCAAAAAGGCTTGGACGCGATTTTGCAGACATACGATTTATCGAGTGAAGAAGGTATCGCGCTGATGTGTGTCGCTGAATCTTTATTGCGCATTCCGGATAGCGCCAATGTTGATGAAATTTTAAGTGATAAACTTGGTCGAATAAAATGGTCAGCGAATAAAAGTCAGAATGATTCATTGTTTACCAATGCCGTCACTTGGTCGTTAATGTTAACCGGTAAACTGTATCAACCACCCATTAATGAGCGCGTTTCCCTGCAAGAAAACTTGTGGCGTGCTATTCAAAAAGGCACATCACCGGCGATTCGTTCGGCGGTACGGCAAATGATGACATTTATGGGCAATAAATTTGTCATGGGTAAAACCATTGAAGCGGCATTAAAGCGTTCTAAAACATTTGAACAAAAAGGTTATCGTTATTCTTTTGACATGCTGGGCGAAGCGGCATACACCCAGGCCGATGCCGAAACGTATTTCCAATCGTATTGTCATGCCATTGAAAAAGTAGGCGAGCAAGCGAAAGGTTTGGGTCCGATTAAAGCGGCTGGCATCTCGGTTAAATTATCGGCGCTACATCCGCGTTATGAAGTGGCAAAACAAGCACGATTAACGCGGGAATTGTTGCCGCGTGTTAAAACCTTAATGCTCAAAGCGAAACACTATGATATTAATCTGACAATAGACGCGGAAGAGGCTGATCGGCTTGAGCCATCTTTAGAAATTATCAGTCATCTGTTGGCGGATCCTGATTTAGCCGCTTGGGATGGCTTGGGTGTCGCGGTACAGTCATACCAAAAGCGCGCCCCTTTTGTATTGGATTGCTTGGCTGAAACCGCGAGAAAACATCAGCATAAACTCATGGTCCGTTTGATTAAAGGCGCTTACTGGGATTCTGAGATTAAGGTCAGTCAGGAATTGGGACTAAAAAATTATCCAGTGTTTACCCGTAAAAACGCCACCGATGTTTCTTTTCTCGCGTGCGCTCAAAAATTATTGACCATGACTGATGTCATTTATCCGCAATTTGCTACGCACAACGCGCACAGTATCGCCACTATTCTGGAATGGACCAAAGGGATAAATTTCGAATTTCAATGCTTGCACGGCATGGGACAAAATATTTATGATTTTATTGTCGGTAAAGAAAACCTGGATATTCCCTGTCGTATTTACGCGCCTGTGGGTGAGCATGAAGATTTACTCAGTTATTTAATGCGTCGTTTGCTGGAAAATGGCGCTAACACGTCGTTTGTCAATTTAGTCGCCCAGCAAGATATCGCCACTGAAAAATTATTGCAAGATCCCATCGAACACATTGCCGCCGTCGACTGTCAACCACATCCGCACATTCCATTGCCCTGCGGTATTTACGGCGAAAGCAGGAAAAACGCCAAAGGGTTGGATTTAAGCGACCCGTTGATATTACGGGCATTGAATCAGCACATGGATAAACAGATGAAGACTTTTCCGATAAATGTCGCGCCATTGATTAACGGTAAAGAAAAAAAATCGGTGAAGTCGAGTGTTATCGCCTCACCATGCGACCATAAACTTGCCGTTGTTGAATTGGCTGAAAGCACAATACAACAGGTGAGAGAGGCAATGCGGCAGGCGGCTAAAGCGCAACCGCGGTGGAATGCCGTGCCTGTGGCACAGCGCGCTGATATCATCCTGCGCGCGGCTGAGAAGCTTGAACAAGACATGATGGAGTTTATGACCATCATTAGCCTTGAAGCTGGCAAAACAATTAATGATTGTGTCAGTGAGGTGCGTGAAGCTATCGATTTTTGTCGTTATTACGCGGCGGAGGCGAAAAAAAATCTCGCGCCGATTGTCTTGCCGGGACCCACCGGTGAAACCAATACCTTGTCCATGCATGGTCGCGGTGTTATTGTTTGTATCAGTCCGTGGAATTTCCCCTTGGCAATTTTTACCGGTCAGATTATCGCGGCCTTAGTCACGGGCAATGCTGTCGTAGCCAAACCGGCGGAGCAAACACCGGCAATTGCTTACGCAATGGTGAAGCTGTTGCATCAAGCTGGGGTACACACGGGCGCCTTGCAATTAGTGCTAGGCTCTGGTGAACAGCTGGGCGATAGCTTAGTGAATGATCCGCGTTTGTCCGGCGTGATGTTTACCGGTTCGACCGCAACTGCGCGATTGATTAATCTGAATTTAGCCAAGCGCGATGGTCCAATTTTACCGTTTATTGCTGAAACGGGTGGGCAAAATGCCATGATCGTCGATTCCACCGCGCTACCTGAACAAGTGACCGCGGATGTCATCCGCTCCGCTTTTGGTTCGGCAGGTCAACGTTGTTCGGCGTTACGGGTATTGTACATCCAGGATGATATTGCCGATAAACTGATTAAAATGCTAAGTGGTGCGATGGCGGAATTACAACTGGGTGATGCTTGGTTGTTAGAAACGGATGTTGGACCGGTCATTGACGCGCCAGCGCGAAATCATTTGCAGCAACATATTGAGCGGATGAAAAATGAAGCGAAGTTAATTTACACTGTCGATGTCAGTCATGTGAAAGACAATGGTTTTTTTGTCGGACCGACAATGGTTGAATTGCGGTCCATCAAACAATTGCCGGAAGAAGTGTTTGGTCCGATTTTGCATGTGATTCGTTATAAAGGGCAAGCATTGGAAAAAGTCGTGGCGGATATTAACAACACTGGCTACGGTTTAACATTTGGGGTACACAGTCGTATTAAAAACAGGTATACTGAACTGGTACAACAGGTGGATGCCGGTAATGCTTATGTCAATCGCAATATCGTTGGCGCGGTAGTCGGCGTGCAACCTTTTGGTGGCGAAAAATTATCCGGCACGGGTCCTAAAGCCGGTGGACCACATTATTTATATCGGTTAATAACTGAGCGCACTTGTACCGTTAACACAACCGCTGTTGGTGGTAACGCGTCGTTATTAATGTTATCGGAAGAGGAGGAAAATTAAATATGACATTTACTTGGGCGACATGGTTGATTTTATGTATTCCTTTCCCGTTGCTGATTGTATTAAGTTTGATTAATTGCTTATATCAGCGCCGGAAAGACAAGGAGTAGTCGTGGTTCACGCGGTTCATTCAAAAGAAATTTTAACGATTTTTGTCTTTTATATTGTCATTATTTTTTGTGTCGGTTTCGTCGCGCTTTTTAAAACCAAGGATTTATCGGACTATATTCTTGGCGGTCGCAAACTACCGGCACCGATTGTGGGTTTGGGCGCTGGCGCTTCCGATATGAGCGGTTGGTTATTGATGGCTTTGCCGGGCGCCATATTTGTAAACGGTGCCAACTATCTCTGGTTGCCTTTGGGGTTATCAATAGGCGCTTTTCTCAATTGGTTATTAGTGGCCAGGCGTTTGCGCCGATTTACTGAAATCAGCAATGATTCCCTGACCATTCCTTCTTATTTTGACGCGCGGTTTCAGGATCGAAAAAAAATTCTCCGTATGGTCACCGCTGTTGTGGTGTTAGTGTTTTTTACTTTTTACGCTTCCGCTGGTTTTGTTGCCGGTGGTATTTTAAGTGAAAGTTTATTCCACACCAGTTATTTTACTGGTTTATGTATCAGCACGGCTATTATTGTTGGCTACACCTGTATAGGCGGTTTTTTAGCCATTAGCTGGATTGATTTTTTTCAAGGCTCCTTGATGTTAGTCGCCTTAGTCGCTGTGCCAGTGGTCACTATCTTTCATATTGGTGGTTGGCAACCGTTTATGCATCATTTATCAGCGAATGGTCACTCTTATTTAAACGCGTTTCATGGCATCAGCGCCATGGGTATTTTTTCTTTGTTGGCATGGGGGTTGGGCTATTTTGGACAACCACATATTTTAGTGCGTTTCATGGCGGCAAAAAGTCCAAAAGTTATTCCATCGGCGCAGGTAATTTGCGTTACCTGGATGATTTTAGCCTTGTATGGTGCGGTTTTCACGGGCTTATCCGGCAACGCTTTTTTTCATCATTTAGAGAAGCCGGAATCTGTGTTTATTGAATTGGCAATGGTGGTGTTCAATCCGTGGATAGCGGGGTTTCTTATCGCCGCTGTGTTATCCGCGATTATGAGCGCGGTTTCGGCGCAGCTGTTGGCGTCTTCCAGTGCTTTGACTGAAGATTTATACCGCATTATCAATCCCAGTCATCGGTTGCGTTATAAACAAATCGTCCGGATCGCGCGCTTATCCCTGCTGCTTATCGCGGTGATCGCGTTCTGGCTCGCTTCTCGACCTGATGGCACGGTGCTAAAACTGGTATCTTACGCTTGGGCAGGATTAGGCGCGTCGTTTGGTCCTTTGGTGTTGTTGAGTATTTATTGGAAAAACATGACACGCGACAGCGCTTTAATCGGTATGTTAGTCGGCGCGATTACCGTGATTGTTTGGGAGATTTTAGACAAACATTTTGGCGGATTCTTTCATCTCTATAGCATGATCCCTGGCTTTTTCCTCAATGTCGTGGCGGTTTTACTTGTTGGCAAGTATCAGGGTAATAGAACAATACCTGAGATTGCGGAAAAATTGTTTTGATGAAATTGGGCACTTGCTTTTGATGATTAGTTTGGTGATTCATGACGAGATTATAACAAAAACTAAAATAAATGTATTATTTGCAGATTTTAGGTTGCTTTTCGATTAAATCATGTTATAAGGGGAAGTGAAGTCGTTGTATATACAGTTTATTCAACGATTTTTTTTGGTATTATTTATAATTTTTAACCACGGGGGGTTAAAATGAAAAAGACAATTCTATCTTTGTCAGCTGTAGGTATATTAGCTTGTTCCAGTAGTGTCGCGTTAGCCGCTGTGATGGATCAAAATGCCTCAGCTGGTGCCAGTGCTGGTTCCACAACTACGCAAACAACAGCTCAGCCAGCTGGTCAATCAATGACTCAGGCAGCCGCTCAAGCAAGTAGTACGCCGACTGTAAGCAATCAACAGCTTGCTCAGGAAATTGCTGCGTTGCAAAAAGAGATTGCTCAGCTGAAACAGCAGCAAACGGCAAAAGCGGCGACACCTAGTCAGCCTACTGCAACGCAACAAAAATCAACACACCGTACTACCAATTTAATGCAAAGTAGTAATACGGTGTTTGGTAATTTAGTTACCATTGGTCCTTCAGTCGCGCTGCCAACCACATATGATGGCGCAAATCTTGTAGTTAATTCATCAACAATTAACCGGGATGATGCTTTGTTGATACGGGCGCAGCAACAGCGTGAATCTTTTCGCAAACATGACTTGGAACCCGCTTATCCACATTTAACCTTGAGTGGTAATGTTGAAGGACAGGTTAGTGGTAGCAAAGGTTATGGTAGTACGCTTAGAACGATAGAAAATGGTAATACACAATTAAGTTTAACTAACGCGGAGCTTGATAATTACATTGAGGTAGATTCTTGGGCTGCTGCTATGGTTACATTTAATTATAATGCCGGAACTAATGGTCATCTGACAAATGATGTATCAAATAATCGTCTTAGAGTTGATAACGCGTTTATCGTTCTTGGCGATTACGACGATACACCTTTTTATGGTACTGTGGGACAATACTTTGTGCCTTTCGGTCGTTATAGTTTCTCAACGGTTTCCACGCCGCTTATTCGTGACGTATTCCGCGTGAAAGCCAATGCCGCGACAATTGGTTATCATCCTTACGGTAAGAATAACACGCCTTACGCGAGAGCGTTTATTTTTAATGGTTCGAACAGTTATACCGCTCCAGGTCCAACTCCAGGTACAACTATTACTGTTTCCAGAGGAAATGCTAAAATTAATCAGGGTGGTGCTGATATTGGCTATCAGTTTAAAGCCAGTAATGGTTTTGGTGGTGACATCGGTGCCAGCGTAGTCAGCAGTGTTACCAATTCACAAGGTATGGATGGTAACAGTAATAGTGCTGTGATTCCGGCGGCGATAAGACAGAGTAATATTCCTGGTGTTGACGCGCATGGTCATATCACTTATGGACCGTTTGGTTTAATTGGCGAATATGCGCAGGCGCTTAAACGCTTTAATAGAAACAACCTGACTGTCAACGGTAAAGGCGCTAGACCTCTAGCCGCTATGGTTGAAGGCGATTATGGTGTCAATATTTGGGGCGGTCGTCCGTTAACATTGGCATTGTCAGGCAACTTGACTAGAAATTCTGTCTTTATCGGTAGTGGCCCCGGCCAATTACCTGAGTACAGTATCATGGCCGCGGCACGATTAGCTGTTGTCAGAGATACTTTATTCAGTTTGGAGTATAGACACGATCAATTCTATAAGCCCAGCACAACTTATACTTACCAAAATATAAGTGGTGGTGCTTCTACCTCTAATGGTATTGGTGGTTCAAACAATACTATTTTTGCTGATATTGACGCTTATTTCTAAATCAGTACCAGTAATTATCAACAAAAAATCCCTAAGCCGAAACTTAGGGATTTTTTTTGTCTGAAGAATTAAGTAAATGCTATAAAATCACGTATAAGATGGCTGAGCTTGTCGAAGCCAAAGCACGTGCTCGGAAAACTTGTGATGCGCTTCGACCCTTCGACAGGCTCAGGGCAAGCAGACCCAGGGATCGCCCTTCGGCAAGCTCAGCGTATAAGATGGCTGAGCTTGTCGAAGCCAGAGCACATGCTCGGAAAACTTGTGATGCGCTTCGACCCTTCGACAGGCTCAGGGCAAGCAAGCTCAGGGACCACTATGCTTTTAAGGATTAAGATAGACCAATTTATTATTGTGAATAACGGCTACGGCAATAATTAATTAAACCTTGAGTTGACGCGTCATGTTTAGCGGTAGTGTTATGATCGGTTAACTGAGGCAAGATATTTTTTGCCAGTACTTTACCTAATTCCACTCCCCATTGATCAAATGAATCAATACCCCAAATAACACCTTGGACAAAAACTTTGTGTTCATAAGCGGCGATTAAGGCGCCAAGTGTGTACGGTGTTAATTTTTCCATCATAATGGTGCTGCTGGGACGGTTGCCGGGCATGACTTTATGCGCTGCCAGTGTTTTCGCTTGTGTCGCTGACATGCCAGCAGCAATCAGTTCCTCGTAGGCCTGGGTTTCATTTTTACCCATTAATAAGGCTTGTGATTGTGCCAGCGCGTTAGCCAGTAATAATTGATGATGTTGTCCGAGTGGATGTAAACTGTTAGCGGCTAAGATAAAATCTATGGGCACAAGATGGGTGCCCTGGTGCAAAAGCTGATGAAAAGAATGCTGACTGTTGGTGCCACAATCACCCCAGATGATGGGGCCGGTTGATGAGGTTACCGACTGACCGTTTTCCCTGACAGACTTGCCATTACTCTCCATATCCAATTGTTGTAAATAACGCGGGAATAATTGTAAATACTGATCATAACACACCACCGCGTGTGTTTCCGCGGCAAAAAAGTTATGATACCAAATACCTAACAATGCCATAATCACCGGCATGTTTTTATCGAAATCCGTCTGGCGAAAATGTTGGTCCATCGCGAACGCGCCGGCAAGCAGTTGATCAAAGTGATCGGCGCCGATGGCTAACATCACAATTAAACCAATGGATGACCAAACCGAATAACGCCCACCGACCCAGGACCAAAATGGAAAAATACGCGTTTCGGCAATGCCGAACGCGGCGGCAGCTTGCGGGTTACTGCTTAAGGCGACAAAATGTTTGCTAAACGCCTGATCACCCAGGGCCGCGCATAACCATTGTTTTGCTGAATTCGCGTTTACCAGGGTTTCAATGGTGGTGAACGATTTGGAACCGATAATAAATAAAGTAGTTTCCGGATTTAACGGGGCCAGTGTGGTCACAATATCGGTCGCGTCAATATTAGAAACAAAATGACAGCGCAAGGTATTGTCGGAGTAAGCTTTCAAGCTTTCATAAAGCATTTGTGGTCCCAAATGTGAGCCGCCGATGCTGATATTAACAACATCGGTAATGGCTTTGCCGGTAGCGCCAACATAATGACCGGCACGCAGTTGTTCGCTGAAGTGTCGCATTTGCGCTAATACCTTATGAATAGCCGGTATAATATCTTCACCATCGATATCCAGTGTTTTATCCGCGGGACAGCGTAAGGCGGTATGTAATACCGGGCGATTTTCGCTGACATTGATGGCCGCGCCACTAAACATCGCGTCAATTTTTTCACTGAGATGGCATGTTTCGGCAAGTTGTAACAATAATTTAAAAGCCTGGTCATCAATCCGGTGTTTGGAAAAATCAAAAAACAAATCGGCGGCGGATAAGGAAAAACGATTGAAGCGATCCAAGTCATCAGCAAACAATTGACGCGTGTCTAATGATTTGCCGGATTGTTGATAGTATTGTGCCAGTGTTTGCCAAGCGCTAGTTTGAGTCATCATCATTTTCCTGTTGTTATAAGTTCACTAAAAGGACTGTTTTTTTTTCTTTTGTCAATTCCCGCGACCCTTTGCCCCTTCGACCCTTCGACAAGCTCAGGGCAAGCAAGCTCAAGGCAAGCAGGCCCAGGGACCGCCTTTCGGCAGGCTCAGCGTATAAGATGGCTGAGCTTGTCGAAGCCAAAGCACGTACTCGGAAAACTTGTGCTGCCCTTCGATATATTCAGGGATCGTCCGGTAAATTTCAACAGTCTCCTAAATGATGATAATAACGCAGTTGCCAAGACAGTTGCAAAACATTTTGTAATGGATATGATGATTATCTTTAAAACCGCCGTAATGTCTTCGACCCTTCGACAAGCTCAGGGCAAGCAAGCTCAGGGTAAGTAGACCCAGGGACCACCTTTCGGCAAGCTCAACGTATAAGATGGCTGAGCTTGTCGAAGCCAGAGCACGTGCTCGGAAAACTTGTGCTGCCCTTTGATCCTTCGACCCTTCGACATGCTCAGGGCAAGCGGGGTCAGGCATTACGGCGGTTTTAAGGATTATATTGCTATAACGAGAAAACACGATGAAAATTATTTCTGGCGGTCAATCCGGCGTTGACCGTGCCGCGCTTGATGTGGCTATCGCGCTTAATATAAAACATGGCGGTTGGTGTCCTAAAGGACGTATTGCCGAAGATGGTTGTATTGCTGAAATTTATTTATTGCGAGAAACATCAACAGCCGTGTACAAACAACGTACCGAATGGAATGTCCGTGACAGTGACGCCACATTGATTATACTTTCGCGATTGCCGGCAAGCGGTGGTACGGCGTTGACAATTGATTACGCCAAGCACTATGACAAACCGTTTTTTATTTGGGTGTTAGATGATCCACAGTCCTTGGCTAACTGCCATAAATGGTTACAACAGGCGCGACCTGGTATTTTAAATGTTGCCGGTCCTCGCGAGAGTCAGCAGCCTGGTATTTATCAGCGTAGTAAAGTGGCTTTATCCGCGTTATTGAATAATTTTTTGTGAGTTTTTCACTTTTTCCTCCGTCATTCCCGCGCAGGCGGGAATCCAGAGAACAAGCTACAGGCATAAACATTTTTCTCCTGGATTCCCGCCTGCGCGGGAATGACGGGTGTGTGTTTTTAATGATAAGCCGCCGCTAATGCCCCGCGTAGATTATCAACAGCAATAATATCCAAGCCGGTTATCATTTTCTTTGCCTGATTGGCTTTAGGAATAATCGCGCGTTTAAAGCCATGTTTCATGGCTTCTTTTAAGCGTTCCTGTCCGCTTTGTACTGGTCGGATTTCGCCGGATAATCCCACTTCACCAAATACTACCAGGTCATCGGGCAAGGCTTTATCACGTAGGCTGGACAACACCGTGAGCAATAGCGGTAAGTCCGCTGCGGTTTCACAAACTTTAACGCCACCGACAATATTGACAAAAACATCTTGGTCATAGGTGGCGATACCACCGTGTCGATGCAATACCGCCAGTAACATGGCCATACGGTTTTGCTCTAAACCAACGGCCACGCGGCGCGGGTTGCTGAGTTTGCTGTCATCAACTAAGGCTTGCAGTTCAACTAATAAAGGACGGCTGCCTTCCCAGGTCACCGTGACGGTACTGCCGGCACTGATGGGCGCTGATCGCGATAAAAAAATAGCGGAGGGATTGTTGACTTCTTTCAATCCTTTATCAGTCATGGCAAAAATACCCAGTTCGTTGACGGAACCAAAACGGTTTTTTACCGTGCGTAATAAACGAAAACGTTCATCATGATTGCTATCAAAATAAAGTACGGTATCGACCATGTGTTCAAGTATGCGCGGTCCGGCAATCGCGCCTTCTTTAGTGACATGACCGATAAGAAAAATGCTTGTATTCGTTTGTTTAGCAAAATTGACCAGACAGGCGGCACTTTCGCGTACTTGGCTGACGGCGCCGGGCGCTGATGATAATTGTTCGGTAAAAATGGTCTGAATCGAGTCGATGACAAGCAGTTGAGGTTTTGTTTTTTTAGCGCCGGCAATAATTTTTTCCACGCATGTCTCAGCCATCATCTTCAGTTGCTGTTGCGGTAAATTAAGACGTTGGGCGCGTAGCGCGACTTGTTGCAAGGATTCTTCACCGGTAACATAAAGCACATGTTGGTCTTGACTTAAAAGACAACTGGTCTGTAGCAACAAGGTTGATTTGCCGATGCCCGGACTGCCACCAATTAACACCACCGAGCCGGCAACCAAACCACCACCGAGTACCCGATCCAATTCATCAATACCAGAATTTGTGCGTATCTGTTCAATTTTTTCCACTTGCGCCAAGGTGGTAATGTCAGCGATATTGCCGGCATAGTTGGAAAAGCGGGAGGCGTCGGGTTTGCTAATTTCTTCAACAAGTGTGTTCCACGCGCCACACTCGTTACATTGCCCCGCCCATTTGGGGAATTGGCTGCCACATTTTTGACAATAATAAATGACTTTGTTTTTGACCATGTCGCTTAGCGCATAACCACAATAAAACGCGCTGTGTCTTTATCGTAATATGCTTTGTTGGTGTTGAATAATTTGATCAATGCCTTGTTGCGCTAGTGCTAGCATTTCCTGCTGTTGCGCGTAAGTGAATGCTTGTTTTTCCGCTGTTCCCTGAATTTCAATGAAATTGCCGTTATGATTCATTACCACATTCATGTCTGTGTCTGCTTGTTGATCTTCAGCGTAATCAAGGTCAAGCACGGGTTCACCTTGGTAAATACCGACTGAAACGGCAGCGATAAGTTGTAATAAGGGGTCAGTGTTGATGATTTTATTGCGCTGCATAAAACGTATGGCTTCAACCAGGGCGACACAGGCGCCATTAATGGCCGCGGTGCGCGTACCGCCATCGGCTTGTATCACATCACAATCAATGTAAATAGTGTTTTCACCGATTTGCCGCAAGTCAATCATGCTGCGTAAGCTGCGACCGATTAAACGTTGAATTTCCTGTGCTCTGCCATCCGGTCGGCCGCGTGTCGCGTCACGTTGGCAACGTTCATGGGTTGAACTCGGCAACATGCTGTATTCAGCGGTTAACCAACCTTGCTTTTTTCCTTTTAAAAATTTAGGCACGCCTTTCTGTAAACTGGCGTGACATAATATTTTGGTATCGCCACTGCTGACTAATACCGAACCCGCCGCGTATTTGGTATAAGCGAGTTGAAAGTCTATAGGACGTAATTGCTGTTTGTCTCTGCCACTGGGACGCATACGGAATAAATAATACTTTTTGCTTATTGTTCGGCTTTTGTCTCAGCGTTAATGTTTATAGTCACTGTGGCATTAATGTCGCTGTGAAGCTGTACTTTAATCTGATATTCACCGAGCTGACGAATCACACCATCCGATAATAATACTTCATGTTTCTCAATTTTCGCCTCACTGTTGCTATTAATGGCGTCAGCAATTTCTTTGGTGCCGACAGAACCGTATAATTTACCTTCTTCACTCGCGAGACAGGCAATCGAAACCGTTAACTCGTTTAATTGTGCCGCGCGTTGCTCAGCCGCGGTCAATTTTTCCTGTTCTAATTTTTCTAATTCGGCGCGACGTGCTTCAAATTTAGCAATATTAGCGGCGTTAGCTGGTACGGCCTTGCCTTGTGGAATTAAATAATTACGACCAAAGCCGGCTTTTACTTTGACTTTATCACCTAAATTACCTAGGTGGTGTATTCTTTCTAATAAAATGATTTCCATCATTCACCTCATAATGATTAACGTTTATGACTATGGGAAAACGGTAGTAATGCGGCATTACGTGCCCGTTTTATCGCTTGCGTGATGCGACGCTGAGATTTCGCGCTGGCGCCGGTAACACGAGCAGGAATAATTTTGCCTGTTTCCGTGGTAAATCGTTTTAAATGCTCAATATGCTTATAATCAATATCAATGTGGCTACTGAGTGGCACCACGCCAGATCGTTTGTCGCGTTGGGAATGACTGCTTTCTTTGCTATCTTCTTTCTTTTCACTGGCGTTGAGTAATGGTGAAGCTGCTGTTACCGCGGTTTTGGTATTGATAAATAGGTAACGGATAATCGCGTCATTGAAACGGAAAGCGGCTTTTAATTCAGTAACTTGAGCTTGACCACACTCCAGGTTGAGCAGAATATAGTGGGCTTTGCTGATATTATTGATGGTATAAGCCAGTGGGCGTTTACCCCAATCTTCTTCACGGGTGATTTTTCCACCGTTGGTTGTCGCTATGTTTTTATAGCGCTCAATCATACCGGGAATTTGTTCACTTTGATCGGGATGAATCAAAAATAAAATTTCATAATATCGCATGGCGATGACTCCTCATGGTTTTTACAACCCGATAGCGTTGTACCGGTGTTGCAAGGATTATCGTAGTTAAGCCATTCATTCTAACAAGTTTTTATTAAAAAGCAAGACACAATTGCAATATATTTTACACTGCTTGCTATTTTATTTTAATTATGGTTTAATTAGTCCGATAAATTTATAACAAGAATCAATTGAAATAAATAAAGAGGCTTAAGGTGTCTGAATCAACAGTATCTGAATCAACGGTATCTGAATCAGCAGTGTCTGAATCAGTACATAATGAATCAATGCATAATGAATTTATCGACATTCTGCGTGAAAGTAAAACCAGAGTGGCGGTTTATTTGGCAAATGGTATTAAACTTGAAGGGGTCATCAGTTCCTTTGACGATGTGGTGATTTTTCTTAAAGGTACAGTGTCACAAATGATTTATAGACATTCCATTGCAACCATTGTCCCTAGCCAAGCAACGAAATTGCCAGTTAATGGAAACAAATAGCATGATGTCCGATTTGTGCTTAATCCGCGGGCTTATAAACTGACGGGTGTTGGAACAATCACACTTTCAATGTGAAAAGCTTATTATTGTCCATGTTAACTTTTCGCCAATAGCTGATCACAATCTTAATGAGTTTCGTGAACTCATTCGTTCTACCGGTGGCGAACTTGTTGATGAGATCATCACAACGCGCTCAGCACCTTCACCTAAATATTTCATCGGCGGTGGTAAAGCGGAGGAAGTCGCGCTAGCCGTTAAGTACCACTGTGCCGATATTGTTGTTTTCAATCATGATCTCACCCCGGCACAGGAGCGGAATCTGGAAAAGCTGTTAGCCTGTCGAGTCATGGATCGCACGGCGCTGATTTTAGATATTTTCGCCCGTCGGGCACGTAGTTTTGAGGGGAAATTACAAGTCGAGTTGGCTCAGTTACAGCATCTGTCCACACGTTTAGTGCGTGGTTGGACGCACTTGGAACGTCAGAAAGGTGGGATTGGTCTGCGTGGTCCGGGTGAAACGCAGTTAGAAACCGATCGGCGTTTGATTCGTTTCCGTATTGACGCGATTAAAAAACAGCTTAAAAAAGTGCGTGGACAGCGATCACAGGGGCGGCGCGCGCGTCAACGCGCCGATATTCCGACAATATCACTGGTGGGTTATACCAATGCCGGCAAATCAACCTTATTTAATAACATGACTCAAGCCGATGTTTACGTGGCTGATCAGCTTTTCGCGACACTCGATCCAACCCTGCGCGCGATTGATTTGCCACAATTTGGTCGCGCTATTGTCGCGGATACCGTCGGCTTTATTCGTCACTTACCCCATGAATTAATTGCCGCCTTTCACGCGACCTTGGAAGAGACCCGTGAGGCCGCATTGCTGTTACATATTGTCGACATCCATGATGATTACCGTCATGATAAAACAGAACAGGTGCGACAGGTACTGGCTGAAATCGGCGCCGATAATGTGCCGGTACTGGAAGTCCGCAATAAAATCGATTTATTGGCAAATACGACGCCTCATATTGATTATGATCGTGAGGGGATGCCGGTTCGAGTATGGTTGTCGGCAGAAAAAGCCGAGGGACTGGAAATACTTTACCAGGCAATCAGTGAGCGTTTGAGTGAAGCGTTTGTTCATTGCTGTATGATACTTCGTTCTAAAAAAGATCAAGCACTGCGTTCGCGACTGTACCAACTCAACGCGATTATTGGCGAACAGGTCGGTGAACAAGGTGAATTTTTGGTGGAAATCCGTCTGCCGCGTAGTCGCTACGCGCGTTTAATAAGCATGGCGGAGGATGTAACTGTTTGATTAATAATGATTTTGTGCTTGTTAAAAGTTCGCGCGCGTCATAAATTTGTAAACTATTGTAAACTGTTGTAAAATCGCCGACGCATCAAAGCAGTGGTCTTCGTACTGGTTTTTGATTTAACTAAAATAACAAGAAGTGAAAGAGAAACGCCAGAAAGACAAAGTCGAAGAATAAGAACAATAAACGCAGATTAATTGCATGATCGAAGAAGAACCCTTAAATGGAGATCTATTAGAACAGTTAAGTATTAATCAACTATTTGAACAACAAGCCGGTAATTTTCCCAATAATACCGCACTCATTTTTCAAGGACAAACATTAAGCTATCAACAATTGAACCAGGGCGCCAATCAATTGGCGCGTTATTTATTGCGATTGGGTATTACTAAAGGTACACCGGTAATCATCTGTATGGATCGCGGTTTCGAAGTGATTATTGCCATGCTTGGTATTATCAAAGCCGGCGCGGCTTATGTGCCGGTTGATCCCGATTATCCGCTAGCGCGGATCAAACAGATTATTGGTGATATTGACAGTTCATTTTTGATTAGTGTTACTGGTAAACAAGCCGTTATTAACAGCTTAGATATAAAGCCAACACATATTATTTATCTTGATGATAATACGCATTTAGTAAAACAGTCGAAAAGTAATCTCCAAATCGAATGCCGTGGTGAAGACTTGGCTTATATCATGTACACTTCCGGCTCTACTGGCGAACCAAAAGGTGTGATGATTCCGCATCGTGGTGTTACGCGTTTGGTACATAAAACTAATTACATTGCTGTAAGACCGCGACACCGTTTTGCTTTTTTATCCAACATTATATTTGACGCCTCTACTTTTGAAATTTGGGGCGCGTTGTTGAATGGGGCAAGTTTATATATTTTTGCTAGTCAGATACTTTTAAACATTGAGCAATTATGTAGAGAAATAATCAGTAGTAAAACAAGTGTTATGGTACTTGCTTCCGCTATTTTTAATTTGGTGTTTTCTATGGATCCTGATGTTTTTTCACAACTGGAATATTTGCTTGTTGGTGGAGAACCATTGAATAAAAAGAATTCGCTTGCTCTATTAAATAACAAGCATCATCCACGATATTTTCTCAATGGTTATGGTCCGACGGAAAATACAGTATTCAGTGCAACGCATTTAATCAACAAACATGATAAAGATTTGCCATCAATACCGATTGGGCATACCGTACGTTATAGTCAATGTTATGTACTGGATAAAAATTATCGATTAGTAGCTGATGGTGAAGCAGGAGAATTATATATGGGTGGCTATGGTTTGGCATTAGGTTATTGGCGGCGACCTGACCTTAATCAACAGAAATTCATTATTAATCCTTTTAACAGTAGAACAAAACTCTACAAAAGTGGTGATCTGGTGCGGCGTTTGCCTAATGGTGAGCTGGAGCTTATTAGACGTATCGATTACCAGATAAAAATAAACAGCTTACTCATTGAAATAGGCGAAATAGAATCTGTATTGTTACGACATCCAGCAATTGAACAGGCGGTAGTAATGTGCCAGCAGAATCAAAATAGCGGTTTTAAGCAATTAATTGCTTATCTTCTCAGTCCCACCCCTAATAATTTATCACATTCAAAATTACGTCAATTTTTGAAAGCATTTCTACCGGCTTCGTTTATACCTCATCGTTTCATCTGTTGTGACAGTTTTCCGCTGTCCGCTAATGGTAAAATTGATCGGCAGGCTTTACTGCAAAATCATTTTTCACCACTGCCGATTGATAGCAATTATGTCCCACCACGTACAGCAACTGAGCAACAATTATTACCACTGTGGCAGCGCCATCTGGACAAAGGCAAAATAGGTGTCCTGGATAATTTTTTTGAACTGGGTGGTGATTCATTAAAGCTGATAAAACTGTTAGCTGATGTTATTGACTGTTGGCATATTCAGCTTAATGTCACCGGCATACGTCATGGCCTTTGTATTGCTGATCTTGCTGATTATATTGATAAACATATTGACGAGCGGCAGCTTGATAAATTTATACCGATATCATCAGGTGAAAATCAGAAGGATATTTTTCCACTATCGTTATCACAGGAACAAATTTTCTTACATCAATTAGCAATGCCAAAAACACCGGTTTACAATGAAACTATTACGGTTGTTGTCAAAGAATCAGTATCATTAATAGTCATGGAGCAAGCTATCAATCATATTTTACAACGACATCAGATGTTGCGCGCGCGAATCAAATCGGTGGCAGGGCAAGTCTATAATAAAATTATACCTTATCAATATTATCGCTTGCCATTTATTGATTTATCGAAAAACCCGCGAGTGGGTAAAAAACAAGCTATCAATATTGCTGAAGCGCAAGCTAAAGAATTATTTGATCTAGAAAACGCCTCACTTTATCGTTTTTTCTTGATAAAAGTCAGCGCGCGAGAATTTTACCTTTTCGTGACTATTCATCATATTATTGCCGATGGTATGTCACTCAATTTATTATTATCTGAGCTACAGACAATCTATAGTAACTTAGATAAAAAACAAACACCGCGATATAATCTGCCATCATTAAGCGGCAGCTACCAGGATTTTGTTAATTGGTACCGTCAGCAATCGCGGCAAGCTGACAGTCAGCGACATTATCATTACTGGCAGCGGCAACTTAATGATTTACCCTTGTTTGAGCTAAAAGCGATTCGTCGTCAAGTTGAAGCGCGGGAAATTGATTTATCCCTTGGATCAGTAGAAAAATTTGTGATTCCAACTGAGGTTTGTCAGCGGTTAGAAAATATCGTCAAGGGTGGTCATTATACACCATTTACAGTGTTATTAAGCGGTTTTTATGTATTGCTGTTTCGCTACAGTGGTCAAACAGATATTCCATTGGCGTCAGTGCTATCACTACGTTATAAAACCATGTTTAATGATATCTTCGGTGATTTTCTCAATACGTTAATATTGCGAGTGAAATTATCAGCACAGATGAATGGCGTTGAGCTGCTTGATAGCGTATCCACTATGCTAAGTCGCGCTCAGGATCACGGTATCATACCTTTGCAGCAACTTAATGATTATCTGCCACAGTTTTGTAAGACTAAATTTCCTTGTTCTGTGGCTTTCTCTTTAGAATCGACTGTTGAATCCTGTCAGCAGCCGTGGCAATTGGATTTATACGATGTTCACACAAAAACCAGCAAATTCGATTTTTGTATCGCGCTGAATCACTATCAGTCCAGTATTATTGGGAAAGTAGAATATCGTACCCGTCTGTTTGAACCCGTGATGGTAAGACAACTGTTGCAACATTACCTTCAACTATTAACCATCATGGCTGATAATCTAACTAAACCCATCAGTCATTGGGATTTTCTTTCAGCGGCAGAGCGACAACGGCTCTTGCATGATTGGAATAATACTAAAGCGACTTATCCTGATCATAAAACGCTGCATCAGTTATTTGTTGAACAAGCTAAGCGCGTGCCGAATATTATCGCGGTAAGTGATGGTATTACGACGCTTAACTATCAACAACTGGATGAGAAAAGCAATATGTTGGCGGCTTATCTTTGTCGTCAAGGTTTGCAACATCAACAAGCGGTAGCCTTGTATCTCCAGCGACGTGTGCATTTAATTGTTGCTATCCTGGCAGTTTTGAAAGCCGGTGGCGCTTATGTCCCTATTGATGATAAATTGCCAGCGGCACGAGTTGTCTACATGCTCAATGATACACAAGCGCGTCATGTGCTTTGTGACAATCACGCCGCGTATCTTCCCTGTTTGGGCGAGCAAAATAGACAAGTAATTAATTTAGATCAATTGCCAACTATGACGGAAAGCGTATTAACATGGTCTGAACAAAATGGTCATCCTGAAGATTTGGCTTATATTATTTACACTTCCGGCTCCACTGGAAAACCGAAAGGTGTATTAATCAATCATCGTGGTGTCGTTAATATGGTAACGTATCAAATCAAAGCGTTTTCACTTGCCGCTGGTATGCCAATTAGTCAGTTTTCAGCTATTGGTTTTGATGCGTCAGTATTTGAGATTTTTATGGCATTATTGTCTGGTGGCACATTGCATATTGTGCCTGATGTTGTTTGTACTGAACCACAAGATTTTAGTCTGTTTCTTAAGCAGAAAGCTATTGCTGTTGCTTATATTCCACCGGCGTTATTAGATTACATGCCAACAGATGTTCAATTGCCAGCCTTAAATAAAATTATTATTGCCGGTGAAACAGGGAATCAAAAAACGATAGAGGACTGGAGTGAAAAATATAGTATTATTAACTGTTATGGTCCCGCTGAGGCAACGGTATGGGTGTCAAAGTATGTATATAATACATCACAATTGGGTTTAGTTAAGTGCATTGGAGAGCCTATACAAAATATTCAAGCTTATGTTTTAGATAAGCGGCAGCGGTTGGTTCCAATAGGCGTTGCTGGTGAATTATATGTTGGTGGTGTTGGTTTAGCGCGTGGTTATTTGAATAAACCGCATCGAACTAAAGCAGCTTTTATAACCAATCCCTTTAGTGATAATCCAAGTGAACAGTTATACAAAACTGGTGATTATGTGCGTTGGTTGCCGGATGGTAATTTGGAGTTTATCGGACGTATTGATCATCAGGTTAAACGACATGGTCAGCGACTGGAATTAGGTGAGATTGAATCACAACTGACTCATCATTCAGCAGTCAAGCAAGCAGTAGTGTTGGTCAAACAGCAGGAAAGAGAAAATACACTGTTTGCGTTTGTAAGCAGTGACATACAAGATCAGAAGCAACTCAGTAAAACACTGTGTCGGTATCTGCAACAATATTTGCCAGAGTATATGATTCCCAGTTATTTTATATGCCGTGACCAATTGGCATTATCAGTGAATCACAAAATTGATCGACAGGTATTACAACATTGGGTTGATAACAATGTGCTTGAATTGGTTGATTTGCCAAAATTGCGGCAAAAATATGTCGCGCCGCGAAGTGCTTGGGAAAAGAAATTGTATCAGCTATGGCAGGATGTGCTGGCAATACCACATGCTTTTGCTATGGATGATGATTTTTTCCAACTCGGTGGTAATTCAATTCGGGTAATGAAGCTGATAGCCGTATTATATCAAAATCATAATATTTCTATCAAAGCGGACACTATTTATCAGCACAGCACCATTCGCGACTTGGCTGCTATTATTGAAACTATTGCCGCGGATAACCCTGTGTCAGAGCCGGTTTTGGATTTTCAAGCTGAAGCGGATCAATTAATTAAGCGTTTAACTATTCGAACTGGCATATTGTCAGAAAAAAAAGAAATCAAATCTTTATTTTTTACTGGCGCGACCGGATTTATTGGCGCTTATTTATTAAAAGTATTTTTGACGCAAACGGATATGGCTATTTACTGTTTGGTGCGAGCTGATAGTCAGCAGACCGCTTTGCAAAGGTTGAAAAGCAATCTACAAAAATATAAATTATGGAATAATACTTATCAATCACGTATTCATATTATCGTTGGTCATCTTGATCAGGATAATTTTGCTTTATCTAAGTTTGAATATCACCACTTAGCGACAATTATTGATATCATTTTTAATTGCGCTGGCATCGTCAATTTTGCTTTACCTTACGCGCAACTGAAAAATACCAATGTCATGGGTTTGCTGAACATCATAAATTTTGCCGGCAGCCATAACATTCCCTTGCACCATTGTTCAACATTGGCGGTGACCAGTTTTACGCATTATTACAATCACTGGCCAATTATTGATGAATATTATGATGTCAATTTTTCTGAAAAGTGTATGGCTCATGAGATTGGTTACACCCAGAGTAAATGGGTGGGCGAAAAACTAATACAGGCGGCACAAAAACAGGGATTGTCAGCAGTGATTTACCGTTTCGGTTTTGTCTTATGTGCTGAATCTGGTTATGCTAATCTCCGTGATTTCTGGGCGATTTTCTTGGATGTATGTCAACAGATAAAAGCGTTCCCACTGTTGGATGATATCAAGGAAGAGTTTGTTACCGTCGATTATCTGGCAAAAGCTCTGGTAAGTCTGGCGACACATCCCAGTATTTATGAACAGCCGGTTTACCATATCGCGCCACAGAGAAAAAATAATATCAATACCAATCAATTTTTTGAGATGGTTAATAAATTGGGCTATAAGATCATTGGCTTGGATTATCAACAATGGCTACAGAAGCTGCGGGCGTTTGTTGCTGAACATCCTGATCATTTAATTAACGGGTTAATGCCATTATTAAGTGAAAAACGGTTAAATGAACAGACATTGTTACAATTGTATCAACACTCACCGGCATTTTCTATGGCGAATAGTTCAGTATTACTGGCTGATTACGATAATATCACTACCTCTCCGACAGCCATTACCGATACGGTGATAACTACGTATCTGGATTTTTTGACAAAGAAATATACTTGATCGAAATTTACCATTATAATACCGCTAGTGGTTATAATAATAACAAGGATTAAGACTATGAAAAAAACCAAACAAGAAAATAATATCCTACCTGTAAGCGCTGAATCATTATTAATGGCGTTGCCTAATCCGGCATTTTATTTTGATAATAGCGGTATTTGCGGTGCTTGCAATACTTCGGCTGTTGAGATCTTAGGTGTCGCTTCTGAACAAGTTATTACCGGTATCACTATGGCTAAGTTAGCCAGCAAATTTGACTGTTCAGAAGCAATAGCGAATAACTTGCAATCAAAACTCAAAGCAGTCGTTGAAAAAGGTGGTAATGAAACTTTATCCCGCGCCAATAAACAAAATCGGCAAATACAATTTGATTTGCGTCCATTAAAGAATGAGCGGGAAAACATTATCGGTGTATTGCTATTGGCGAATTATGCTGTTGAACAAGACACAGAAGAACAGCAACGGCAACAATTTTTTGAAGACATTATCGCTGTGATGCCTGGCAGTATTTACTGGTTAGATAGCAATAGTGTGTATAGAGGTTGTAATGATGAATGTGCTAAGCTGCTTGGACTAAAATCACGATTTGAAATAAACGGCGAGACGGTTTATACACTCGGTGAGAAAGTTAATTTTCCAATTGAAGCTGCCAAAAAAGTCGCGGAGCAGGATGCTGAAATTATTCGTACCGGTCAAGCGAAATTAAATATTGAAGAAACACCATTTACCGATGTTGAAGGTCGCTTATGGCATCAACTGACCAATAAAGTGCCATTAAGGGATGTCAATGGCAATGTAACCGGTATACTTGGCGTATCCATTAATATGGCTGATCACAAGAAAATCGAAGCTGAACGGATGAAACAACAACAGCAGTTTTTTGAAGATATTGTTGCCGCCATGCCCGGTAGTGTTTATTGGTTGGATAAAAGCGGTGTTTATATGGGCTGTAATGATGAGGGTGTTAGGATGACTGGCTTGAAGTCACGTGATGATATTAAAGGCGAAACAATTTATACATTGTTGGAGAAAGTTGGCGCGCCGTTGGAAGTTGCCGAAAAAGTGGCAAAGCTGGATGAAGAAATCATTCGTACCGGTCAGCCGAAATTCAATATTGAAGAAGTACCCTTTACCGACGTTCAAGGTCGAGTGTGGCATCAATTAACTAACAAAGTGCCGTTGCGAGATGTTAATGGTAATGTAACGGGCATACTTGGCGTATCAATTAACATTATTGATCGTAAGAAAATGGAAGAAGAGAGGATTAAACAAGAACGGCAACGTCAACAGCAGTTTGAAGATATTATTGCCGCCATGCCTGGCAGTGTTTATTGGCTCGATAAAAATAATATCTATATGGGCTGCAATGATGAAGCGGCTAAGATACTTGGATTGAAATCACGTCATGATGTCAAGGGCATGACACTTTATGAACTTAAAGAGAAAATTAATACTTCATTAGAAGTTATAGAGGTATTTAGAAAATCGAATGATGAAGTTATGCGTACCGGTAGACCACAGTTCAATGTCGAAGAAGCACCATTTACCGATAATCAAGGTCGTGTATTGTATCAATTAACCAATAAAGTGCCGTTACGAGATATAAGCGGTAATATAACTGGTGTACTTTGCGCGTCAATAGATATCTCTGAGCGTAAGAGACAAGCGTCAGAAAAAGAGATTTTATTTGAAAATATTGTTGCTAATATGCCTGGCAGTGTTTACTGGATAAATAGAGAAGGTGTTTATGTCGGTTGTAATGATGAAGCAGCTAAACTTTCTGGATTAAATTCTAGAGATGATGTATTAGGTGAAACAATTTACAGTTTTTGTAGAAAAGTAAATTTGCCGGAAGAGGTCGCAGAATTAGCAATGCAGCTTGATATGAGTATTATGGATACGGGTGTGCCACGAATAAATATAGAAGAAGAACCTTTTATTGACTCTCGAGGTAATGCCATTAGTCAGTTAACTAATAAAGTGCCACTACGCGATGGAGATGGTAATATTACTGGTCTATTAGGTATTTCGATAAATATTACTGATCGAAAAAAAAGTGAACAGGAACGATTAAAAGCTGAGCAAGCTGAAGTAAGATCGCGGACTATTCGACAACTGGCTGGTCAATTATCACATGATATCGCGCCATCCATCAACACAATTCGTTCTTGCTCTGTTATTGTTGACAAAACGCTGCCCAAGCTGATTGAGGCGTATCAATTAGCTGACAGTCATCGGCTCAATCCCCCGCCGATCAATAATTTTGTCTTACGACAAGTGGCTGATTCGATTACAACCATTAAAAAACAAGGCAATAGCATGTTGGAGTTCCTGAATACGATGCTGATCAATATCAAATCCGGCAAAGAGTTGCAGCATAATATCGGTAAGCATGCTATCGAAACAATTGTCAATGATACTGTTGCGTCGCTTCGTTATACCCTGGGTGAGCAAAAACACAATAAAATTCATGTCGATATCGATCATGGTTTTGTTATTAGCGCTAATGAAGATTTAATGCGGCGGGTAGTTATTAATTTGATCAATAACGCGCTATACGCGATTGAAGCGGCAAGTAAAGGCGAAATATGGCTGTATTGTCAAAAAACGAAAGAATTTAATCAATTAGTGATAAAAGATACGGGTACGGGTATTGCAAAAATGGTTAAAAGTCGTATATTTGAATTTGGCTTTACCACCAAACCAAAAAATGTTGGTTCAGGCATCGGTTTACATGCCTGTCGTAGTATTATGGAAAGTATTGGTGGTTTTATTACATTTGAAACAAAAGAGAACGCGTACACCAGTTTCTTTTTGAATTTCCCACCAGTTAAAGGTGATAAACAATGATGACTAAAATTGACACAGAAAAACAAAAGCTTATAAAGAAACCAATGGCGCTTTTCAGCCATCCCACACAAGTGATATGGATTGACGACGATATAGCTTTTGTTGAAAAAAGAGCCGCGGAGATAATGATCGAAGAAGATGCGCTTTATTTTAATTTATTTGATAATCCTGAACAGGCACTGGCGTATATCAGCGATCAAGCCGCGAAAGATCCTTATTATGATGACACTTATGTACCGTCTATCGCTTCCAGTTCGTCGGATGATGGTGTTGAAACTGATTTAAACGATACTATGTCGTATTATTTTAGTAATCGCGATAGACATAATCATATTGCTGTTATTCTTGTCGATCAGGATATGCCAGTTATGAGCGGCGATGTGTTTTGTCGGAAGCTTGATGAGCTTAATTTGCCGGTTAAAATCATTATGATTACCGGCAAAGAAAAGGCTGATTTTGGTATTAATTTATTGAGTGAAGATTATGTTGATGTCTTTATTGAAAAAAAAGACTTGGAATTAACGCCAAAGATCATCAAAGCTATTCATTCACTGCATTACAAGCATTTTTATGGCTTATCCTCAGTACATTTTCAGGCCATCACAGCTGATCCACAATCACCTCTGGATAATAAAGCTTTTCAGGCATTTTTTAATCATATTTGTCAACAACACGCGATTGTGGAATATGAATTTATCAATACCGAAGGCGACGCTATTTTACAGACAAGGTCGGGTGAATTGCGATTACTTGGTGTTGCCTGTGATGCCGCCTTGGATGAATTAAATGACTTATTTGACAGTTATGAGGTTGATTCCTCGAATGATTTAGTGCTCGCTTTACGTCAACGAGAGAAAATACCTTTATTTTTAACCGCGGAAGATGAACAAAAACCTATTGAAGCATGGTCGGCTTATTTTCACCCAGCCAAAGCGATTGATAATCTTCCTGGCTTTTATTATACCTTAGTCGATGATTTGTCCGCCTATCAGCTTGATGAGGATAAGGTTTTTTCTTATGAAGATTATTTGCGTAGTAGACAATCCTAAAAACCGCAGTGGTCCCTGAGCCTGCTTGCCCTGAGCCTGTCGAAGGGGCGAAGGGTCGTAGGGAGCGCAACGGTTTTTAGGATAATAATAATATCAATCGCCAAGTGGACTACGCCACCAGATAATCACGGCCACGCCATCGAGTTCAACATTGTATTCAATCGGTTTATCGGCATTGTGATTCAGGCATTCTAAGGTATAGGTGTTACCGGTTTTGTTACGTATTTTTCTGACCATTAGCTGTCCATCAATGGTTTGAACAATACAGTTTTTACCAACCGCCTTCTCGCCGTCGACTTTAATACCGGCGACATAATCGCCGATTTGATAAAAAGGCAGCATGGTATCATCTTTAATAATATGGTCGATATTTTCCGGATGGTGTTTCTTAAACAACAGCAGCTCATCGATAATCGCCTGATTATCTGTTAGCTCATCATTAACCAAGTTTGTTAAGGATTGTTGCATGGTGTAATTAAAATCACTTATGAGTTTTGGTCCCGGACCGATTTTGTGCATCAACCAATCGGCGCTGCAAACAACATTTTCTTCACGCAGGATTTTGCATGCTTTTTCCGCGCCTTTTTGCGATAGTCCACTGCCAATACTTTGTTCCCAACCACGCCAGCCACCATATTTGATGGCGTATTTGTCGCCATATTTATCAGTAACTTCTCGAGGCGTGCGAAAACCTGCCAGCGCTCTAGCACGAATCAGACGGTCAGCTCTGGCTTGAGCGGCTAAAGTGTCGCCGGAATTTCTTGTTTTATTTATAACCTGTTGTTTTTTATACATATTTAATCAATTGTTCTGTGTCGTATATAAACAATTTATTTATTATATCATCTTTTATTCTCTAAAAATAAACAAATCGTTTATTTTTTGCTTGACTTTACGCATTTTGTGTGCTTTAATTAAACCATAATTAGCTAGCATAGTTTTTAAATTATGTTTTAGCAAGGGGCTGACAGCGAAGGTGTAGATATTGAGAGGGGCTTAGGAGTTGAATATCTACACATTAAATAATAAAAATAATAATAATAAT
>JBCCYM010000014.1:0-29366 GCA_039190005.1 Pseudomonadota bacterium | reverse complement strand
CTGTAACTGGGTAAGTAATAGTCGAGCTTGCGTATCTGCTAGCATAAACCTTATCCGCTCATCCGGATAACTCGGATCCATCGGCACATACGCACCACCTGCTTTCAATATCCCTAATATGGCTATCACCATCTCTAAACTTTTATCCAAATACAACGCTATCAACGTGTCCGGCTTGAGTAATGTTTTTGTCACTTCCTTGTATTGCTTCCTTATATAACGTGCTAGCTGATTCACCCGTTGATTTAATACTTGGTAAGTTAATGCCTCCCCTTCAAACACCAAAGCAATATTATCCGGCGTCTTCCTAACCCGCACCTCAAATAATCCTTGAATCGTCTTATCTCTTGGATAATCTTTATCTGTCTCATTCCACTCATAAACAATCTGATGGTAATCTTGAGCATTCAACAAACTAAAATCATAGACATTTTCTTGAGGCATCTTTAAACCTTGTAAAATAACACGCTTATAGTGCAACAAAAATTGCTCTGCCATATCTGATGAATAAAAATCTAGCTTATACTGTAAGCACAAAGCTAACTCATTTTCATGGTTAATGGTTATCAAATGCAAATCATCATCAGCATAATCATATAAAGACAAATCATGATTGATGATTTTTTCATCAATGCCATAGAGCTTTGACTGAAATAATGGCGTGGTATATTTCTGTATTAACGCTGAAATAGGATAACTATGATACTCAAAACTTACTTTAGCATCTCCCTCAACAGCAAAATCACTTGCCAATAAACTATAGGGAAACTTACTATGTTTTCTTTGCTTGCTAAGTTGTCGACCAAGCAATTTGATGACTTCTTCAAAACAACAATGCCCCTCAACATTCAAGTTAAGTAATACACGATTGGTAAAATAACCAAGAATATTATGTGTATCTAAATGAGGCCGTCCTAGTGTTTGAGAATAAATAGAAACGTTACTTTCATCAACATACCTCAATAGCAAAATACCCAAACAACTCATCAAATAATGATGAATACTTATCTCTTGCTGTTGACAATACGCCAATACCTCACGTTTTTCTTTGTCATTAAGGCAAATTGTGATTTCTTTTGCCTCGTAGTTTTTATTTCGCTTCAATGATTGGCTTGATAGCATCGATAACGTTGATCGCTGCGCATACTCAGATTGCCAATAACTCAGATCTGCCTGCCCTTGATCACTATTAATATAATCCTCCTGCCATCTTACATAATCATCATAACTTGTTGTAAGTGCTGCCAATGAAGGGCTTGTCTTCTCACATAATGCCGTGTAAATCTGACTCAGCTCTTCAAGAAGGATTTTAATAGAAAGCATATCTTCTATAATATGATGCCAAACAATCAACAAAATTGATTGCCCCCGTTTTAAATGGTAGATTTTTACTCTGAATGCCTGTCGTGATAAATCAAAGGGAGTTTGTGCTTCTTGACGTATCACTGTCTGTAATTGTTTGGCTGAGAGCGTCTTCGCACTCACTTGATCCATCTTAAATAAAGCGCTACCTGATAATAGGTAATATAAGTCCTTGTCTTCATAATCAAACCTTGCAGATAACATTGGATGACGATCAATAAGTTGCTTAAATGCCATCTGCAAACAGCTGACATCAACAGGGGTAGTTAACTGAATAGGCAATACCACATTATAAAGCGGCACATCAGGCGCATATTGCTGAACAAACCATAAACCTTTTTGATTCGCAGATCCTTTAAATTTGTTTTTTTTATTTCCTCTTCTCATAGATACTATTTAAATGGTTTACTCCCGCGATAACAAAACGTTGATCAGGCACAAAATCAATCAACGCTGCCACTTCATCTACCCCAATCTCGCGATACGCGCGTAGCTTTTCTTGACACTCAGCCGATGAACCAATCAACGATTTCTCGGCATAATAACGCTCAAAGGCGTAATTCAGCAACCATCGCTTTTGCTCCTGGTCCTTCGGTTCTATCGCTTTAAATTTGTGTTGCCATAAATTAATGGATGATTCTAAATAACGAATAAAAAAAGGTTTCACTTTTTCTTTCAACTTTTCACGATCCGTATCAATTGCTGTATGCAACATTAAGCTTACCTTGCCCTCATTAGGATTATAACCAGCCGCCTGACGCGCCTGACGATAGCAAGCTATTTTCTGTGCAAGTTCACTTTTTTCTTGAAATAATAATGCCGTGAGCACATTTTTCCCATGCTGACCCGCTTCAATAAACCGCTCTTCGCTGCCCGTGCACACAACCCAAGTCTGCAAATCGCTTTGGACTGGCTGTGGATAAAGCTTAATATCGACAGTTTCGCCTTTACCATTGGCGCGCGTGATGCTGTTTCCTTGCCAAAAGCTTTCAAATTCATTGAGTTGTTGCCAAAAAATAGTATGGCGATCAGGATAACGTTCAGGAAAAAAAACATAATCATTCGGATTCCAGCCTATCGCGAAAGCCATATCGACCCTTGAATTTGACAAATGATCCACCACTGCCCATTCTTCCGCCACACGAATTACATCATGTAACGGTAAAACCACAGCCCCTGAGCGAATCCGTATCCGTTCTGTCCTCGCGGCTAAATAACTTGCTAATATTGATGGATTGGGATACATGCCACCAAAACGATGAAAATGGCGCTCTGGAATCCAAATCGCTTGAAATTGACCTTGATCCGCTACTTGCGCAACCGTATTAAATAATTTATATTTCTGACTGGACTGTGACGCATCGTTTTCAAAAAACATGATACTGATGTCCGGTAACGCATTGGCAACATCCACCGCATGCTTCTTGTGCACAAGCTTCGCACCTGTCTTTTGGTCGTTTACTGGTTTATTATCCAAATCACCCCTATCAACCAATGCCGCTAAATAGCTCAGCAAATCGGCAATCGGCTGATCAAATTCTAATGTGTCTATATCAATTTTAACAGGATACTGACTTTGAAATTTAGCTAATAACTGGACAACATTCACTGAATCAATACCGAGAGAGAAAATATTTTTAGTCACATCAATTGTTTCCACTTCTCTGCCTGCCGCGTTGGCTAACATTGAAAGCAATTTATCCGCCACAGGGGACCCCACAACTTTAGAAGAAATTACCGCATCCCTGCCTGCTTGAGACCATTGATACAATACTTTCAGTTGTTTATTCCCATATTGTGCCTTGCAAATAAAACGCTGTTTTTTCCCTGAACTTGTCTTCGGTAAAGAATGGGGTTTAACCAACATAATTTCAGCGGCAGAAAGTTCATACACTTCATATAAGCGTTGCTGAATTGCTTTCACTACTTGATCATAATTTTTTGTATGCCGTTGCACCGCTTGCACAATCACCAATTGCTCACCTTGTCCTGACTCAATAGAAAAAGCTATACCCCCCTCTTTCATCAGCTGAGCATGGCTACGCTCAATGGTATGCTCCAGATCACTTGCCATATAATTGATGCCACGAATAATTATCACTTCTTTGACACGACCCACAAGGTATAACTCACCCTGGTGTAAAAAACCCAAATCACCGGTTCTCAGATAATGCTGGTTTTTGTTACTGTGCGCTAAGCTTGCCTGAAATGTCTCCATCGTCTCATCATTTTTCCGCCAATAACCTTGTGCCAAACTCGGACCTGACACCCAAATCTCACCCACACTATCTTCACCTAACGCGACACAATGATCCGCATCGACAATCTCAATATGATGTCCAGGAATCGCCTTGCCACAGCTGATAAGCTCTTTCCTATCACTTTCATTATCACCGATTAACTCAATCTGTCCATCCGCTTCAAGTCTATGGCGCGAAATCAATAACCCATTCTCGAACCCATCCAGTATACTCACTGCTAGGGTACTCTCTGCCAAACCATAGGTCGGCCAAATCGCTTGCTTGGACAAACCGTATTGAGAAAATTGCGCACAAAACGCCTCTAGCACATCCCCTTGGACTGGTTCTGCACCATTGAGTGCGATTTTCCAGCAACTTAAATTCCATCTCTTCGCAAGTGCATCCCTTCGCTTTTTCATCGCCTCAACACACAACTGATAAGCAAAATTAGGTGCTAATGATATACTCACATGATATTGATCAATTAAATCAAGCCATAACAGCGGCTGTTTGATAAAGGTCGTTGGTGCCAATAATACAATCGGCATTTTGGTATAAATGGGAAATAATATACCACCTATCAAACCCATATCATGATAAGGCGGCAACCATGAACACGCTACTTTTAAATTATCTTCTCCGTAAACTATTTTCACGGCTTCACAATTATTGAGAATATTCTCATGGCTTACCATCACACCTTTAGGATTACCCGTTGAACCACTGGTGTATTGTAAAAAAGCAATCGCCTGATGATTAAGATGATCAAGCGATAACGATGAAGCGGATCGAGATGCGCTTAGCACTTCATCAATACGATGTATTTTCTGGTCAAATGGATAGCGTTCGGCGATATCCTGGTTGGTGATCACATAACGCGCGTCCGCGTCATCAATAATGGCTTGCAAACGCTCATGATGGCGACTGTTTCTTGGTGGATACACTGGCACCGCGATTACCCCAGCAGATAAACACCCCAAAAATGCGACAATATAATCAAATCCAGGAGGTAATAGAATTAACGCGCGCTCACCTCGATCTTTGACTGTAAACTGAGCGGCCATATGGTAGGTACGCTTCAATAGCTCACCATAGCTAATGCGCTGCTCACGACCATCAGCTGTAATAAAATAATACGCAATTTGATCAGGCACTGAATCGGCATGCGTTTGTAAATAATGTAATAGGGTTGTTTTTTGATTTTGCATTCTATTATCAGGTGAAACCATAAAAACCGCGTGTGAACCGTCACATACCGTTGCTATATTGTCTTTTTAATTCTAGCAAAAATTAGCAATAATGGCAAAAAATATGCATTACTTCTCAATCATTTATGTGTCTCAATAGCACAGTTTCATTCATCTTCAAACGCTGACAAACCAAGGCAAAATTTTCTAATTGCCGCTGAAACCGCTTCGGGTTCGTCCCGATAAACTGTGTCACCGGCATTTGCAAAAACCAGAGTTGAACAGTCCAATCGCTTCTCTAAAGCAATATTTTATGCCAATAATCAATCTTTCCAACAAGGTGAACCACAACAAATGATCGTTGCAACCGCTTGCAAAATGCTGATTCAGAACGCTATTGTATTGTGGAATTATTTATATTTTTTTCAGCACTTGCTGGATAAGAATGATTGCGAAAAAGAGAAAATCATCAATGATATCCGTCATGGTTCTGTCATGTGTTGGCATCATGTAAATTTGCAGGGTGAATACGATTTTAAACGCCCTTCAGCTAATCACTCTATTTTCAATATGAAGGAAATTATGAAATTAAAGGTTGCTTGAGAAAGTCATGGCGGATCTGACCCCTATTTTTAGTTGCACCCAATATTACCTATTCTTTTAATAACAACTCGTTCATCCTCATTTTGACGGCACTACTTACCTCTTGGTGTCGTTTGTCCTAATAATTAAATTAATTTTTTCAAAATTAAGAATAATTGAGGCTAATAAACAAGCTATTAGCATTGAAATCGACCATTGGCGTAAAAACATACCCCGTAGAAAATATACAGTTACTGGTACAAATGATACGATAAAAGCAAAACGTTGTGGATTTATGTTATATACGGCATTTTGGGAAAGTATATTAGGTAAAATCATATTGATGATACCTAATAGAATGAGAGTCACTATAATAGTAATCAATCCATGCTGATAAATTAATAATATATGTTCATGCCTATAGATTAAGATAATAATAATTGTCAGTAGTAAAATAAAATAAAAACGAATTGATAAGACATCAAGTGCTTTCATATTGTGCTTCACAGCATAATGCAGCGAAATAATAGAATAAAAATAGGCTGAAATACCAGCCAAAACACCAGTAAACATCGTAAATACAGTCATTTTTGAGGATAGAAAATAAATGGCGATTACTAAAATGACAGCTAAACTTGTTTTTAATTTCTGTTTTTTTTGAATTGCCGCGCAAGTGGCTAATACTAAAAATATTACTGATAAGCAGGAAGTTGCTGAGGAATGTATAGTTGTATAATAAGTTAATGACCAGGTACCTAATAAATAAAAATTCATTTTTACCCATAATAATGGTGATTTGGTGATGGTTAAATGATTGCGGATAATTTTTTTTAAACGAAATAAATTAAAGAATACTGTGGCAGTTAAGGTGCTAAAAAATAATAAAAATACTGTTGAAAAATTATTGCCAAGGTGCTCAACCCAAATTGTAGATATTGATAAAGTTACAATATAAATGATTGATTGGCTGTAACCTAAAACTTCCTTTTTTGTCAAGCCTAGCTTTTTACTAAATATGTTCATGACTTAATGGTCAATAAGACATGAGCCTTCTTTTTCCAAGGCTGACAAAAAGTCGCAATCGCGTTCAAGAATATCTTTGTCAGTGTGTTCAAGTAATATAAACATCACTAATGATAAAACATTTTGACTTTCTTCATTATGGTTTTCACACTTAGGCTTAACAATTTTATGAATAACATAACTATCTAATCGCTTGATGACAGACAAATCGATGTCATTATAATAGCCTTTTTTATTTTTAAACATAAAAATTCGTTGATGAACCGGACGATTGATATTTGGTATTTTTTTGTTTTCCAATAAATTAATATAAGCTGAGATTTGATCAACATCGTATTTTCGTTTGGTCATCATATTGACATAACCATGTAGTCCTGAAATTCTTGGATTAAGTTCAATTAAACGAGGACCGTTATTGGTCATAATGATTTCGGTATGACTCAAACCATTCAACATGCCTAAGACATTTAAGCATTCTAAAGCATATGTTCTTATGGCAGAAAATTGCGGAGAACTTTTTTCAACAGCATCAAGTCGTCCATATTCAAAGATGCCCTTCACTTCTGTTTTAACGTATTGACCGATTGTGGCAACGTAATGTTGTCCTTTATAGCTGGCGCAATTAACATAATATTCAGGACCAATCGCTTTTTCTTGGAGTAAAAAATCACTACTAAAATATAGAGCTTTAAAATTTTTAAAATATATTAAAATACATTCTCTATTTTGTGGTGAAAATACATTTACTGAGCCAGCTGAGCCAGCAGCTGGTTTTATGATGATATTTTTATAAGCTTGAAAAAAAGCAAAAGCTTGCTCAATTTTTTGGTCATCACTTAAATTTTGGTCAATCTTTTCTTGTTTGAGATATGGTAACTGATGCTTTTTTAAAACATCATTCATTGCAAATTTATTTGAGCGGTGATCACTTGTTGTAGGATCATTTGCTAATTTGGGTAAAAGTTTTTGCAGGAATTGTTCGCCGTAATTAATAGCGCCATCAGTACCAGTAAAACCGGCAATAATATCATATTGTTCTAATGATTTAACATAATCAATATCTTTTTGTAGATTACCACTGGATTTAATAATTTTCGCGAATGGTAAATGCGTATAATCAAAATAATGCTCAACATCTTTATTGGATTTCCATGTCGAAAACGCTATAGTTGAATAGTTAAATTCCTTACACTGCTGAATTAAATATTCTGCTGAAATCATTGGGTCGATAATAATTATTGATTTTTTCATATTTTCTTAAATACTTAGCTTAGTTGGATGCCGTAAAAATTGATAAATTAGCATGGTTTTTAAGTTTTAATATAAATAAATAGCCGTCTATTTGAATTATAAAGATAATATAGTTTACACAGAATACATTTTTTGTCAAGCCAATACTCTATTCAAAATTAATTACTATCGATTTTTCTTGATAAAATACCCTACTCTAAAATTTATAACAAAGTATTGAATTGGTATGGCATGGTATTAAGTCCTGTGCTTTAAATAAGACATGAACCTCTTTTTTCCAGATCTGATAAAATATCACAATCCTGTTCAATAACTTTTTTATCAGGGTGTTCAAGCAATATACACATCACAATGGATAAAAGTGATTCCTCACTTTTATCGTCCATTAAACATTTAGGATTGATAATTCTATGTGATATATAGCTACCCAATTGTTTAATAGCGGATAGATCAATGTTATGGTAATTGCCTTTTTTATTTTTAAATATAAAAATTCGTTGATAAACCTGGCGATTACTATTCGGTATTTTTTTATTTTCTAATAAATTGATATAAGCTGAGATTTGGTCAACATCATACCTTCGTTTCGCCATCATATTGACACAACCATACATGCCTGAAATCCTTGGATTAAGTTCAATTAACCGAGGACCTTTATTAGTCATAATAATTTCAGTATGACTCAAGCCATTTAACATGCCTAGCGCGTTTAAACAGTCTAAAATATATGTTCTTATGGCCAAATATTCCGCTGAGTCTTTCTCAACAGCATCGAGCCGTTCATATTCAAAAGTACCATTTACTTCTGTTTTAACATATTGACCAATTGTGGTAATGTAATGACGCCCTTTATAACTGGCGCAATTAATATAATATTCAGGGCCAAACACTTTTTCTTGCAGCAAAAAATCACTCTTAAAAAAATATGGCTCAAATTTCTTAAAGTAGTTAGCAATGTCAGTTTCATTTTTAGGCGAAAACACATTAACCGACGCGCCTGAACCGGTAACAGGTCGTATGACGATTTGCTTATAACGCCGATAAAAAGCAACAGTTTGTTCAATTTTTTGTCTGTCGTCTAAATGATAATCAATTGTTTCGTGTTGAATATATGGCAAGTTATGTTTTTTAATCACATCATTCATCATAAATTTATTAGAACGATAACTGCTTGTTGCTGGATTATTTGAAAATGCCGGGAATAATGTCTTAAGTACCCGCTCACCATAATTAATGGCTGAATCAACGCCAGTAAATCCGGCAACTATCGTGTATTGTTCAGGTGACTTTATTTCTCTAATATCTTTTGATAAATCACCACTAGCCTCAATAATCTTCGCGAAAGGAAACTGAGTATAAGAAAAACCTTTCAGGCGCTCAGGTATGTCCATTGTCAAAAAAGCGATCACCCCATAGCCAAATTCATTAAAACGCTGAATTAAATAACCCGATGAAACCATCGGATCAATAATAATGATTGTTTTTTGCATGATTTTCTTTAATGATTGATTATTAAAAATTTATTTTCAATTAATACAATAGGTTATAAAGATAATCTATTAATTTGATTTAAGTAAAATGCCCGCTTGAGGATAAGGCCAGATAGTCGCGATGGATACTGTGCGTCTATCTTCAGTCACAATGTGCACATGTTCTCGTGACAGTTCACGCGGATCATCAACACCACAAGAATGGGCAATCATGCCCACTTTTCTATGCATGGTATTGGCGTAATTCATGACTTTTACTTTTTTGAGTTGTGGATCTAGCCCAGCCTGTAAACGAGGATTATGCGTGGTAACACCGGTAGGACAAGTATTTTTATTGCAGCGCATCGCTTGGATACAACCTAAGGAAAACATAAAACCTCTCGCGGAATTAACAAAATCAGCGCCCATGCATAATGCCGCGGCAACATAACCTGGCGTAATCATCTTGCCGGAACAACCCACTTTGACGCGTTCACGCAGATTATAGCCAATCAAAATATCGACTATCATTGGCAGGCTCTCGCGAATCTGCAAACCCATATAGTCCATTAAAGCCATCGGTGCCGCGCCGCTACCACCATCAGAACTGTCAATAATAATAAAATCAGGCGCGGATTCAATGCCGCGTTTTATAATTTCCTGACAAAGTTCTTCAAACCATTTTTTATCACCGACAACAAACTTACAGCCAACTGGTTTACGGGTTAACTGACGTACGTGGTCAATCATATCGAGTAATTCATAAATATTGGAAATTTCCGGCCAACGATTGGGGCTGACTGAATCCTGACCTACACGAATGCCGCGAATTTTAGCGATTTCCTCAGTCACTTTCTCACCAGGTAAAATACCGCCCTTCCCTGGTTTAGCACCCTGGCTGAGTTTCAAGGAAAACATTTTTACCTGTGGTAAGGCCGCCGCTTCAAGCAGTTTATTATCGTCAAGTTTGCCATCTTCGGTGCGATAGCCATATTTGGCTGTACCAATTTCAGCAACGAGATCACAATCACCTTCCAAATGATAGGGTGCGATACCGCCCTCCCCTGTATCCATAAAAATACCAGCCATTTTAGCGCCATGCGATAAGGCTCTTACCGCGTGTTTTGATAAAGCGCCGTAACTCATGGCGGATATATGAAAGAATTTCTCAGTACAGTAAGGTTTTTCAACATAGGGACCAAAGGTAATATGACTGGGTTGTGAATGATCTTTGTCTAATGGCGGGAAAGCGGCGTTGGTAAAAACAAATGTGCCTGGCGTATCGAGTGTGCGTGTTGAGCCAAAAGCGGATTCCATAGAGACACCAGAAGAAGCGTGATATACCCACTCACGATCAGCCCGGTTGAATGGTTTTTCAGCACGATCCTCAGAGAAAAAATATGCGCGGAAGAATACGCCTAAATGCATAAATAAATTACGAAATCGACCGATAAAGGGATAGTTGTGACGAATGGCATCTTTACGTTGTATCGCGTCAGCAATCGCGGTAATAATGATCATTAATATCACAAAGATCAGGCATAAAAAAATGATACTTTGCAGCCAGAAAACAAGTTCTTTGAAAATACTATAATTGGACATGCGTTATTTTTCCTGTACGTTAAAATACTTGAAAATAATTTTAGCTGTAATTTTATCAAAAAGATACTAAAATGCGTGTTTAGTTGTATTTTAGTTTAGTTTTCCCGCCCGCGCGGGCGTGACGGTTGGAGGCATTAATTTTGAATAACCCATTATTAGAAATAACAGCGCGGCCGCTTTTTTCAAAAATTAAAAATGAATGTATTGAACCGGCAATTGAATCAATTCTTGCGGATAATCGTCACGAACTAAACACAATACTAGAAAATACTACAGTATTTACTTGGGAAAATCTGATTAGGCCTATGGAACAAATGGATAATCGGTTGGATAATGCCTGGTCGCCAATCTGTTATCTTAATTCAGTTATGGATTCGTCGGCACTACGAAAGATTCATGATCGCTGTCTCACCATGATTACAGATTATTATATTGAGCAGGGACATAATAAAAAACTATATGACGCCATTAAAGGTATAAAAGATAATAAATCTTACGCGCAGTTTGATATCGCCCAGTGGAAAGTCATTGACGATACTTTACGCGATTTTAAACTTTCGGGCATCACATTATCAGAGGAAAACAAAAAGAAACTTGCTGAACTAGAACAACAGCAGGTAACGCTTAGCAATCAATTCGCGAAAAATGTGCTTGATGCCACCGACGCTTGGTATTTGCGTGTTGATTCAGCAAAAGAACTCAGTGGCTTACCACAACAAACACTAGAAATAGCCCGGCAGAACGCTAAAAAACGTGGAGAAAAAAATTTTTTATTAACATTGGATATGCCATGTTATCAAGCTGTCTTAGCGTATTGTGATAATCGTGACATTCGTCAAGCAATGTATCACGCTTATACCGGTCGCGCGGCTAATCAAACAACCTATGATAATACCAACACAATGCTTAAACTTTTAAGTATTCGTCAGCAGATCGCGAATTTACTTGGCTTTGCTACTTATGCTGAACAGTCACTGGTTCCTAAAACAGCACAGTCATCGCGACAGGTGCTGGATTTTCTTCATGATATTGCCGTTAAAGCAAAACCAAAAGCGGCTCAAGAATTTGCTGAATTGCAACGGTTTGCTAAAGCGCGAGGTGTTGATTTTCAGTTGCAAGCATGGGATATGGCTTATTATTCAGAAAAATATCGTCATCAACTGTTAGGTTTTGACACTGAAAGTTTGCGTCCTTATTTTCAACTGACACGCGTAATGGCCACACTTTTTTCAATTACCGAAAAACTTTTTGCTATACAGTTAATCGAAGATAAAAACAGTGAAATTTGGCATGAGCAGGTTAAAAGTTTTACGCTAAAAAATACTGACGGCAGTACGCGTGCTTATTTATATATGGATTTATACGCTCGACCTGGCAAACGAGATGGCGCTTGGATGAGTGAATGTCGCCAACGTTTTTCTGACACTCATAAAATACAATTGCCGGTGGCATTTTTGACCTGCAATTTCGCGCCGCCTGTTGATGGGCAACCATCATTACTCAGCTTTGAAGAGGTATTGACATTATTTCATGAATTTGGTCATTGCCTGCACCACTTGCTAACTGACATTGATTATTACAGTGTCAGCGGTATTAATGGTGTTGCCTGGGATGCCGTAGAACTTCCTAGCCAATTTTTCGAAAATTTTTGCTATCAACCGGAAATATTACAAACGATGGCTAGACATTATCAGAGTAATGACATATTACCGTCAGCGCTACAGGATAAATTATTAAAAAACAAAACCTTTCAAGCAGGATTGCATTTAGTCCGTCAACTTTTTTTTGCCATGTTTGACATGCGAATACATCAACAAAAAACAATACCAACGGCAGAGGCTATGCAAAAACGAATTGATACACTGCGCGATGACTTATTTCCTTACACTACGCCCCAAAATAATCGTTTTCAAAACAGTTTTAGCCATATTTTTGCCGGTGGTTACGCGGCCGGTTATTATAGTTATTTATGGGCTGAGGTCCTGGCTGAAGACGCTTTTGATCGTTTCAAACAAGAAGGCATTTTAAACAGCAAAACCGGACATGATTTTTTGCATTGTATTTTAGCGCTTGGTGGTTCACAGGACGCGATAACACTTTTCACTAAATTTCGTGGCCGTCCGCCAAAAATTGATAGTTTATTGAAAAGTTATGGAATTTGACCGTGCAAAAAAGAATGCCTAATTTACATTTTAACGCAAGTAGGTTACTATCTGTCGTTTCTACGCGAATGGGAATAATAAGTTCATAAAGCTTAAACCTACCCTGAACCTGCTTGCCCTGAGCTTGCTTGCCTTGAGCCTGTCGAAGGGTCGAAGGGCGGTCCCTGAGCTTGCTTGCCCTGAGCTTGTCGAAGGGTCGAAGGGCGGTCCCTGAGCTTGCCGAAGGGTGATTAAAACATAATTTACGATGCATATAGAAAAAATAAGTAACAAAGCTTGGTTTATTTGGATAATTGGCGGATTATTTTTCTTAATCGATTATTTTATTCGAGTCTCTCCGAGTGTGATTACCGGGCAATTAATGTCAAGTTTTCATACCAACGCCTTTGTGCTTGGTGGGCTATCGGCTATTTTCTATTACGCTTATATTGCCATGCAAATACCGGTGGGCATCATCTTTGATCGCTTTAATATCAAGAAACCACTTATTTTCGCCATTGTTGTTTGTGCCGTGGGCGCTTTCTTATTTGCGCTGGCTCATAACATTGTAATGTTATATATCAGCCGATTTTTAATGGGTTTTTCTGGCGCGTTCGCGTTTATTGGTGCGCTTAAAATAATTCAAAACTTTTTTCCAGTGAAGTATTTTTCTGTTTTAGCTGGGATTACCCAAGCATTGGGTATGCTTGGCGCGGCTTTTGGTGGGTCACCCATGTCTTTTTTAATGCATAGTTTTGGCTGGCGTCAGGTCATGTTTGTTGTCGGTATTATTTTTATCGCGCTAACACTTGGTATCATGCTGAGTATCTCAGATAAAATATTAGTTCATCCAAATACAAAATCTCCTGATAGCAATAAAATATTGGCGAATCTTGTTGATGTTATTTTTAAAAGAAAACAAACCTTGATAAATAGTCTCTATGTCGGTTTTCTTTATGGACCAACAGCCGCTTTTGCCGGTTTATGGGGTGTGCCCTATTTCACGTTATATCATCATGAATCAACAACAATGGCGGCCGGACAAGTCAGTATGATATTTATTGGCCTGACTTTCGGTTGCCCGTTAATTGGCTGGTTTTCTAATTATATGGGCAAACGTTTGCCAGTGATGCGCTTGTCGGCAATATTATCATTATTATTGATGGTAATTGTTTTGTTCAGTAATCAATTGGCACTGTTGCGGCATATTTCGCCGGATATGCTCTTTGTCATTCTATTTCTCTATGGTTTTTTCAATAGCGGTATTATTCCTTCTTATACATTGGCGGCTGAAAGCAATCGTTTCCACTCTGGTGGTATTGCCTTGGCGTTTACCAACATGGCATCCATTCTCATAGGCGCGCTATTATTGCCAATTATTGGCAAGCTATTAGATTTTACTTGGGCCGGCGGCATGACGCATCACCATAGACTTTACACCATATACAATTACCAAATATCTCTGGCAGTCTTACCAGTTTGTTTCATCATCTCGTTAATAGCCAGTTATTTTATCAAAGAAACCTATTGTAACTATTTGTTGGAAGAAGATAACTAATCGTTTATAGCCAACCGAGCATTTTCCACCAAAGAAAATCTGTGGGAAAAAGCAAGAGTATGGTTAATGCTGCCATGATAAGACACACTAAGGTTGCTTGTTTCACTGGTATATTACTTAATCGCATTGCGACAATGATAGGTGGCGCCTGATAAGGAAAAATAAGTGTCGAAAATCCTATGACCTGTGTCATTAACACGGTTGTAAGCGATAAATGACTCATTTTTGCGATATGCGTAGCCAATGGTGACATAATTGCCGGCACACCGGGCAAGGTTGTGACCAAACCGATGCCGGTTGATACCAATGATAAGGTCATAAAATTCTTAGCGGTATTGCCTGGAACAAGCGAAGTGACTGCAAACAGTTTGTTTGCCAGTATATTACCTAAACCGGTATAATTTACCACGGCACTTAAACCGATAATACCTGCCACATATATCAAAGGCGCGAGATGATACTGCTTCATAAAAGTGCGATGGTTGAGCAAGCCAATTATCGGTAGTAAACAAATGATCGCGACAATTAACGCCGCCCATGCCGGAGGAATATAATCAGTTACCCAGATAAAAATTAATGCCGCGAGGTAAAAAATTAAGCGTTTTTCTTTAGCAAGCAATGTTGAATCAGTGGACACGGGTTTTTGACTTGCGATCATTTCTGGTGTGCTGTTTTGACCAAATAGTTTGGTAATGACCGCGATGAGTAATACTAATTTAACTAGACCTAAAACAGGAAAATGGAGAATAAAGTACTGAAGATATGAGGGCGTTAAGTGATACACTGTTCCCATCGCGCCCATTAAAATAATATTAGGTAAATTAGAAGGTAAAATAGTAAATCCAGCGATATATGTGCCTAAAACACCAGCTAGAATGACACCTGTTCTAGCTTTTGTGCCTTCTTTAAAACCACTTTTTTCGGTAAATTCAAGCAGAATAGGCATCATGAGCATCACTCGCCCCATTGCTGAAGGCATAATAAACGCCATGAAAATACCAAATAAAACCATGCCACTGACAATCGCGACATAAGGTCCCTGACAAAATCGCATCAACAGCGCTGAAAATTTAATACCAAGACCGGATTGCTTAATTGCCGCGCCAATAATCGCGCCGGAAAAAATCAACCAAAATCCCTGAGAAAAAAATCCTGAGAATGTCACAGATGGCGGTGCGACTTTAAACAGCGTGATAAGTAGGAAAAAAATAAGTACTGCCAAGTATTCCATCACAATACCCGAAACCAGTAGCACAATGGTAAGGAAAACACTGACAAAGGCGATTTCCAATTTAATACCAGCAACCATTGAATTAAATATCACAAACGCGGCAATAAAAATCAGAATAATAAAGCCATAGAGAAAAAATCGGGCATAGTTAGTCATCAGAGAGTCCAAGCCAATTTGATAATTTATCCTGTAATATATCAACCCCCTGTCGTTTTGTCGCGGAAAACAATTGCGTACTGATATGTTGCCAACCCTGTTGATCCAAGAGTTTCCGTGCTTGCCGCATCATTTTATTAGCGGCATTGCGACTGAGTTTATCCGCTTTAGTCAATAAAATATGTAAAGGACAATTAACCGCGCAAGTCCATTCAATAATTTGCCAATCACTGGGCTTAAATGAATGGCGAATATCACTGAGCAATACTAAACCTTTTAGAGACTGACGACTATGCAGATAATGATTGATCAGCTCATTCCAGGCTTGCCGTTCCGCCATTGGCACTTTGGCATAGCCATAACCAGGTAGATCAACTAAGCGATACCGCTCCTCGGCGTCACCGACGGCAAAAAAATTAATCAATCGCGTCCGCCCTGGGGTTTTACTAATACGCGCTAGCTTATGATTATTGGTTAAAGTATTAAGCGCGCTCGATTTGCCGGCATTTGAGCGACCGACAAAAGCAGCCTCAGCGCCACTATCGACGACAAATTGCTTCTCTTTTGCCGCGCTGATTAAAAAACTTGTTTGATTAAATGCTATAGCCATTGTGTAATTATCCGATATAATTGTTACAATTGTCTATAGTAGACTAATTTTAAATATAAAAAGGTGAATAAATGACACAAGACAACATGAAAAAAACATACCATATCTTAGCCGTTGATGATGATAGAGAAATCTGCACACTACTGGCGGAAATACTAAGCAAGCATGGTTTTAAAGTAAGTACCGCTGCCAATGGCGCTGAAATGGAAAAAATACTGGAACAACATCAGGTGGATCTTATTTTGCTTGATGTGATGATGCCGGGTGATGATGGCATTACCATATGTAAAAAATTAAGATTATCATCACAAATGCCTATTATTATGATCAGTGCCGCGGGCGAGGATGATGATCGTATCACCGGTTTAGAAGTTGGCGCTGATGATTATCTGGCTAAACCGTTTAATCCAAAAGAATTACTTGCCCGTATTGACGCGGTATTACGCCGTGCCACAACAGCGGATGGCAAAAAATATTACAATGCTTTTTGCTTTAATCACTGGATTCTGCACATTAATAAACGTTGTCTCATTTCGCCGGAAAATGTGACCATGCCACTGGGTTCAGCTGAATTTGATTTGATGATGATATTTCTCAATAATCCGCAAAAACTGCTCAGCCGTGATGATATTACCAAAATAACAAAAAATCGCGAATCGTCACCATATGAACGCGGACCTGATATGCAAATCAGTCGCTTACGAAAAAAAATTGAGAAAGATCCTAAACATCCCGAATACATTAAAACAGTACGTGGTGGTGGTTATATATTTTCGGAAAACGTTACTAAAAAACGATGTCTGTAAATTTTTCACTATTGTGGCGTGGTAAAACCGGCCGACTATTTCTTTATATTTTTATCATTGCCGTTATTATTCACTTGGTTGTACTGGGTATTTTTGCCCAAATTAATAAAACACGGCAATTTCATCTAAACTATTATTTTATGGTGCAACAAATTGCCGACACTTTCAGCACATTACAACAAACGGATACCAAAAATTTAGAACCAACCATTAAAACAATTGCCATACCTGGTTTAGACTTAGACATTGATAATAAACCAGATTATAAACTTATTGTAAACCTTGAAACGCCAATATGGATAGTGCAAAAATACATGACCACTGAAACACCACAAAATAAAATAAATTTATCGGTTTATTTACCCAATCAGCGCTGGCTTAATATTTCCGCGACGGTAGTCAAAACGCCCTGGCGGTTTGAAATTATGCTGCTATCCATTGAATTGATCGCCTTGGCAGCTATTTTTATCTCAATTTGGTCCATCAATCGATTTACTGAACCACTGAAAAAATTTCGTCTGGCGGCCGAAGAACTCGGTGTTAATTTAGATCGCAAACCACTGGCGGTGTATGGTCCATCGGTTGTTCAGGATACAGCGCAAGCGCTTAATCAAATGCAGAAGCGCATTCAAGATTTATTACGTCATCGCACCCAGATGCTAATCGCCCTCTCCCATGATTTGCGCACGCCAATCACTCGATTAAAACTACGTTTACATTTAATTGATGATGAAAACATCCAAGAAAAATTTAACAATGATCTTGATCAAATTGAAGCGATGATTGATGAAACCCTGTCTTATGTCAGAGAAAAATCACGTCAAGAGACAAAAATCAAAATAGATTTATGTGCTTTGTTGCAATCGATATGTGATGATTATACCGATACCGGTAAAAAAGTGAACTTTACTACAAGCGTACAAAAAGCATATATTAGCGGACAAGCTTTAGCGTTAAAACGTGCCTTTAGTAATATTATTGATAACGCCATCAAATATGCCGGCAGTGCCACAATTCGATTAGAACAACATAGCGATGACTCGCATTATCAGATTAGTATTGAAGATCAAGGACCAGGTATTGATCAGCAATTAAAAGAAAAAGTATTTGAACCGTTTTATCGCATTGAAGATTCTCGTTCACGCAGCACTGGCGGCACTGGGTTGGGGCTTGCCATTGTCGAAGATATTATAAAATCACATCAAGGTAAAATTAAGTTGGAAGATAATCAACCGCAGGGTTTGCGGGTGGTGATAGAATTAAAGTAAATTATCATCACGCACTACGCAAACAAGAGACAATTTCCAGCTTAGCTGCTTTTTTTGCCGGCACCATGCCGCTGGCGATGCCGATGACAATCATGGAGATGAACGACATGACTATAGCGATTGGTGAAAATATCCATTCAAAACCAAGTTGATGAATAAATAATGACGCGGTATAGATAATTGATTCATAGAGTATAAAACCAATCACTAAACCGGCAATGCCGGCAATGACACAAAGTAACGTTGATTCAGTTAATAATAGATATTGAATTGTTTGATCTGACGCGCCCAAAGCTTTACGAATACCGATTTCTTTTAAGCGTTCGGCAATGGATGCCAGCATCATATTGGTAATGCCAATGCCGCCAACAATCAGTGATATAATGGCAATGGAAGCCAATATCATGGTAAAAATCATTAAAAATTTACGCATTTGCGTGAGCAACGCAACATTGCGATTTACTCTGAACATACCGGATTGACCATATTTTAATTCAAAATAGCGTTTGACGGCATTTCCTACCGATTGAATTTGATTGATGCTGCCGACACTCATTAAAAACTGATGGATTTGTTCCTGCCAAAACCGGGTTGCTAATGTTGGAATGAAGGTATAAGGTAAAATAATCTGCATATTGGGATCATTACGTTGCCCCGCGGAAGCCGTGTATTCTGGGGCTAAAACACCGATAACCTGGCAAGAACCGGTCTGATCGCTGTTTTGCAAATAAATGACTTCGCCTAGTGGATTTTGATTATTAAATAATTGCTGCACAATTTCACTGCCAATGAGACAAACCGGTGAATGCTGTGAGACATCATAGGGTGTGATATTATGACCTGCTGTTAAGCTTCGCTCAACAATACCGAGATAATTACTGTTGACACCAAGCAACATGGGTTGCTGGTCTAAAGTGATGCCGGCATAGGTGACGGTAACCATTGGCAGGTCCATGACCGGTGTGATAGCTTTAATCTCGGGGAAAATGTTTTCCAAAGGTTGCAGGTCATCGGTCATGGAAAAACCATAAAATAATAACGGTAATTGATCTTCAGCGTTCATTTCAAAGTTAGGATAACCGCGAATCGCCACGGTTTTGGCGCCAAGTTTTTCGTAGGAAGCCAATATTTTGGCTTCGGCAAATTGCCCGAGAGTAACTAATACCAGCATAGCCGTGATACCAATGGTAATCCCCAGCATGGTTAACAAGGACTGTGTTTTTTTTCGGTTCAAATTTGCCCATGCCACTGGTAATAATTTGAACACACTTTTTGCTTGCGCGATAAAATTGACCTTATCAGCTTCTTCAGCGACTGGCATGGATGAGGGAGTTTGTACTATTTTTTTTGTCTGACCGCTGTCACTGACAATTCGTCCGTCTTTAAGTGCGATAATACGATCAGCCTGTTCTGCTACTTCTTTTTCATGGGTGACAATAATAATGGTTTTTCCTTCGCGATTCAGTTGCTTGAGAATGGATAATATCTGTTTGGTATTGCGTGAATCAAGATTGCCTGTCGGTTCATCAGCTAAAATAATATTGCTGTTATTGATTAACGCGCGAGCAATAGCGACACGCTGTTGCTCACCGCCGGATAGTTGATTTGGCTTATGGGATAAACGATGATGAACACCCACTTTTTTTGCCAGTGCTTCTGCCTGCGCGTGATATTGATGTGGATCAACATTACTCTCAAGCGCGTAATCTTTCGGCAATAAAATATTATCCATCACGCTGGCATTGGCTAACAGATGAAATCTCTGAAAAATAAAACCAAGATGGTGATTGCGTATCAAGGCTAAATCTTTTTTGGCCAGCGATGCCATATCAATATCATCAAGAAAAATCTGCCCTGGTTGACATTGTAGCATCCCCGCCAATAGGTAAAGCAAGGTGGATTTACCCGAACCGGATGAACCGGTAATCGCGACCATTTCACCATGAGCAATTTTGAAATTGATATTTTTTAAGACAGTGGTAAAGTGATTGTCACTAAGACGATAATCATAACTTAAATTTTGAATATCATAAGCTAACATTAATCGGCCGCGGCATTAAAAAAATTAATCCGTCGCACTTGCTGACCGGCAGTTAGTCCTTTAGTGATTTCAACCTCACTGCTATTCTGTAACCCGGTTGTTACTGGAACGGTTTTACCATCCTTGAGTACGACATAATAACTGTTATGGTGTTCATGTAAAAAATCATGTGGCAGAAGTAAGACATGATTTTTATGGCTAATGGCGATATCAGCCACCGCTGACATGCCGATACGTAAGGCATGATCAGGATTTTCAATTCTAATATGTACCGGATAAAGCACTTGCTGACTGGCAAAAGAATTCTGCTGTGGCATTGGCGCGCTGGCAATAATATCCACGACGCCTTTGTACGTTTTATTGGCAATTGAAATCACTTTAATTGTCACTTGCTGACCTTTTTTAATCTGAGCGATATTCATTTCCGGCACTTTAGCGTCAACGTAGTAATGGCTGAGATCAGCTATTTTCATAATGTAATCGGTGTTAGTTGCGTCACTAGTTGTTGTTTTGAGCACATCTTCACCTTCATTTTTATTGATAATCATCACCTGTCCGGCATAAGGCGCGATCATTGGAAAAACTTGCTGTCCAGCCTGTAAAGATTCTACCACACTGACTAAGGGATCACCGGCTTTGACATGTTGTCCGGTTTTAACATAGATTTTTTTGACATAGCCATCATAAAAAGCGTTGATAACCGCCTCCCGTTGTGGCGCCACTGTGCCGGACGCTGAGACTGTCTCAGAAATATTACCATAAGCCACCGTATATAAATTATTGTTTACTGTATTGTGTTGACTACGCCAATATTTTATATAAACAAAAGCGGCAACCGCGATAATAACAATAAGGCATAAAACACTAAAAAATTTAAAAAACGAACGCATAATAATCAATTAAAATCAGTCATTGCCACTAATACATTTTCTACTGTTATCCCTAATTCCTGATAAATCTGCTGATAAGGCGCGGATAAACCAAAACGATCTAAAGCAATCACCTTACCATGCAAACCAACATATTTATACCAAAAATCACCGGCAGCCGCTTCTATGGCAACGCGATGTTGCACCGCCGATGGCAATACTGATTCACGATAAGCGGCATCTTGTCGCGCGAAAAGATCAGCGCAAGGCATGGATACTACACGCACATGTTTATCACTGCGTTTTGCCGCTTCAACGGCAATTTCCACTTCTGAACCGCTAGCCATAATAATGATTTCTGGCTGTTGTTGAGTGGTTTCATAGAGTACATATCCACCACGACGTATAGTATCAATTTGTGATTGACCATGTGCTTGTTGAGGTAAATTCTGGCGTGTCATACATAAAGCCGATGGCCGCTGTTGATTTTTAATTGCCATCTCCCAGGCAATAATTGATTCTACCGCGTCACAGGGGCGCCAAACATCAAAATTAGGGATGGCACGCAACATCGAGAGCTGCTCCACCGGCTGATGGGTTGGACCATCTTCACCCAAACCAATGGAATCATGAGTAAACACATAAATTACCCGCTGTTTCATAAGCGCCGACATGCGCAAAGCGTTGGCGCAATAACTGGCAAACACTAAAAAAGTGCCGCCATAAGGGATAAACCCATGATGTAAAGCGATACCATTCATAATGGCTGCCATACCAAATTCTCGCACACCATAATGAATATAATTACCGCCAGGATTATCAGCAGTAAGCTGTTTAACCTCTGACCACAATGTGTTATTTGATCCGGATAAATCAGCGGAACCGCCCAGTAGTTCCGGCAACAGCGGACCAAATTTATCCAATACTTTAGTATTCATTTTACGGGTAGCAATCGGTTTTTCTTCTTTGATCGCGGCAGCTATCATGTCAGTGACGCCTTGATTAAAATCGGCCGGCAAGTCACCTTTAATGCGTCGAGTTAATTCATCAGCTAATTGTGGATGTTGTTGTTTATAGTTATCAAAACGTGTTTGCCAATCCGCTTGTAGCGATTGTCCTTTCGCTTTAGCGTTCCAGGCTTGATAAATTGGTTCCGGTATTACAAATGGTGGATACTCCCAAGCTAAATTCTGGCGTGCTAGAGCGATTTCCTCAGCGCCTAAAGGACTGCCATGCGCGCTGGCAGTATTCTGCTTATTCGGCGCGCCGTAGCCGATTCGCGTGCGACAGCAGATCAATGTTGGTTTTTGTTTTTCAGTACGCGCCTGGGTAATGGCTTGGCTAATTGAATCGGCATCATGGCCATCAACACCGCGGATTACCTGCCAACCATATGATTGAAAACGTGTCGCCGGATCATACTCCATCCAGGTGGTAATTTTACCATCAATTGAAATTTCATTATCATCCCAAAATACAATTAATTTGCCGAGCTGTAATACGCCAGCCAGTGAAGCCGCTTCATGAGAAACCCCTTCCATCAAACAACCATCACCGGCAAACACATAGGTATAATGGTTAATTACATCAAAATCATCACGATTAAATTGTTGAGCTAAAGCTTTTTCAGCAATCGCCATGCCGACAGCATTGGCAAGCCCCTGCCCTAATGGACCGGTGGTGGTTTCAACACCGGGTGTTTCATCAACTTCCGGATGTCCCGGTGTTTTTGAATGTAACTGACGAAAATTTTCGATGTCATCAAGACTAAGATCATAGCCGCTGAGATGCAGTAAGGCATAAATTAACATCGAGCCGTGACCATTGGATAAGACAAAACGATCACGATTGAGCCAATCGGGATCATCAGGATTATGCGACAAAAAATCATTCCATAATACTTCGGCAATATCCGCCATCCCCATCGGCATGCCCGGATGACCAGATTGCGCTTTTTCAACAGCGTCCATACTCAATGCCCGAATGGCATTAGCAAGTTCACGACGTGATAACATGTTATAACTCTCTTTTTTAATTTTAGTGTATTACCGTTATTCCCGCTTCCGCGAGAATCGCAAAAAGCGGTGTTTCATTGATTTTCAGAAATCATCACAATGCAACTACCGCAAACTACAGTGCTGATTGTAACTTATGAGTTTGTGGTAAGTCCAGTATATAAACCTTAAAACCACGGTTGATCGCCAAGCGAGAACCCACCATCTTCTATGAGGGTTGGTCCCTGAGCCTGCTTGCCCTGAACTTTGTCGAAGGGTCGAAGGGCGTGACGAGTTTTCTGAGCGCATTGTTTGGCTTCGACAAGCTCAGCCATCTTATACGTGGTTTGTTCCCTGAGCTTGCTTGCCCTGAGCCTGTCGAAGAGTCGAAAGGATAAAGGGTATAGTAAGCTTTTGGAGGGTGTTGTTTGGCTTCGACAAGCTCAGCCATCTTCTATGTGCGTTGGTCCCTGAGCTTGCTTGTCCTGAGCTTGCCGAAGGGTCGAAGGGACAAAGGGTATAGCAAGTTTTTAGAGGGTGTTGTTTGGCTTCGACAAGCTCAGCCATCTTATACGTGGTTTCTTCCCTGAGCTTGCTTGCCCTGAGCTTGTCGAAGGGTCGAAGGGGCGCACTCTCATCTTGCCGACTACTGCGCTTCTAAAGTTAAAGAGAATCCATTGATTTTTGACAAGACAAGGCTAAAGAATATGTTAAAATGGCACCATTGTTACTATTAAAATTTTTGTTGGGAAAAAGCACATGCTAAAAAACAAATCACCATCAAGGTATATTGTTTATATTTTTATCTTATTTGTAACCCTGCCTGTTTGGGCTAAAAATAATAAGACAAACAATAAAACAACAAATGTGACTGTTGTTAAAATTCAACCTCGAGACGTGCCAAAAGTGATCAAAAGCATTGGATCACTTTATGCCAATCGAGAAATTGAAGTGAGTACACAGGTTGATGGCTTAGTTGATAAAATTCTGTTTACCAATGGCGATCAGGTTAAAAAAGGCCAATTACTGTACCAGCTTGATGATAAACTGGATCAGGCAAAAGTCGCCGCCATGCAAGCTGCGTTAACACTCAGCGAAATCACGTATAAGCGATATTCAACCTTGGTCAAAGGTAGCGCAGTTAGCCAGGAAATGCTTGACAAAGCGACCGCGGATTATAAAAGCAAGCAAGCTAATTTGAATGTCGCGCAAACTGAATTAGAGAAAATGCGTATTCAAGCGCCATTTGCCGGCACAATCGCCGCCAGCAAAGTGAATATCGGGCAATTTGTTGAAGAAGGTACCGATTTGGTTAAGTTAATTGACAAATCTTCAGTGACAGCACGATTCAGCGTGCTGCAACATTATTTAAATACAATTAAATTGGGTCAACGGGTTAAAATAACATCAACAACATTTCCCAAGCAGTTTTTTAATGGAAAAGTGACTTATATCGCCCCCAGTATTGATAATCAAACCCGTACCGTGATGGTTTGGGCGCAAATTCCCAACAAGGATCTTAAACTCGCGCCAGGACTTTTTGTGCACATCCAGTTGCAGATTGGCATGGACAAAAACGCGATTTTAATCCCGCAGGAAGCACTGATTCCAACAGTTGAAGGCGAAGATGTTTTTATTGTTAAAAATGGTAAAGCTTATCGAAAAGCAATTACCACCGGTCAAACCTTTGGTGATCAAATTGTGGTAAGCAAAGGCTTACAGGCAGGTGATACGGTAGTAACACTGGGTCAGGAAAAATTATCAGATGGTAAACCAGTCAACATCACGGCATCAACATGAAGCTATGTAATTTCTGTATTAAGCGCCCCGCGTTTACAACTGTACTCAGTTTACTGATTATCGCGATTGGTCTGATTTGTTATCAGAAATTATCGGTGCGTTATCTACCCAAAATCACGGTACCGATTATCACCGTCAGCACTGACTATCCCGGCGCCTCCAGTCAAATTGTAGAAAGTCAAGTCACCAATCTTTTAGAAGACGCCATGTCAGGCTTATCTGGACTCAAATTCATGACCTCAACCAGTATTAATGGTAATAGTCAGATCATGTTAACATTTCTGCCTAAGACAGGCATAAATAGCGCCACAGCCGATATTCGGGCAAATATCGCCAAGGTGGTAGATCAGTTACCGCCAGGCACTAAAATGCCAGTTGTTTCTAAACTTGATGCCAACACGCAGCCGATTTTATTTTTCTCTTATGCCGATGACAATAAATCAATTGGGGCTTTAACCAATTATGTGCGGCAATTTATTGTGCCACAATTCCAGGCGTCATCAGGTGTCGCGAAAGTAAAGCTTTGGAGCAGCCATTATTACGCTTTACGTATTTGGTTGAATCCAACAGAAATGGCCGCGCGCGGTGTTACGGTAAGTGATATTACTCAGGTATTACAACATCAGAATATCGCTGTTCCCACCGGGACGATTAAAGGCAAGGAACTGGCTTATACGGTGGTCGCCGATTTAAAATTGCATCGCCCCGCTCAGTTTGGCAATTTGCTTATTAAAGATACGAATAACCATGTCGTCCGTTTAAAAGATGTTGCCCGGATAGAAGTCGGCACTGAACATCGTACCACTGATACCGAGATGCGATATTTTTCAATAAATGGCAAACAGGGCGTGGCCATTGGTTTAATTCCCGAAGCTGGCGCCAATAATCTGCAGATGACTGATTTGGCACTTAAACTTGCCCATAAAATCGCAGCAGGTTTGCCTGACGGCATGACACAAAATATTGTATATAATCAATCAGATTTCACCAAAGCCGCTTTACATAGTGTTTTTGAAGCGATTTTTGAAGCGTTTATCCTTGTGGTATTGGTTATTGGCTTGTTCTTAGGCAGTATACGCGCGGCAATCATCCCGATTGTTACTGTGCCTATTTGTCTGATTGGCAGCTTCGCGGTGATTTATTTTCTCGGGTATAGTATTAATAGCATTACCTTGTTAGCTCTGGTCTTGGCGATTGGTCTGGTTGTTGATGACGCGATAGTCATGTTAGAAAATATCGCCCGCTTTACCGAAAAAGGTATCGCGCCTTTACAAGCCGCGTTTAAAGGTTCAAAACAAATCGCCTTTGCTATTGTCGCCATGACCATTACCTTAGCCGGCGTCTACGCGCCAGTTGGTTTTTCCAGTGGTATATCCGGCACATTTTTCAAAGAATTCGCCTTTACTTTATTGGGTGCCGTACTTATTTCCGGTTTTGTCGCCTTAACACTGTCACCCATGATGTGCGCAACTATGTTAAAAACAACAACCCAAAATCGTTACCATCAATGGCTGGAAAAATTATTTAACCATCTACAGATCGCTTATCGTCAGATACTCCATTATTTGCTGAAAAGAGCATTACGCGTGTTGACGGTTATTGTCGCGTTAATCGCCATAGGTGTGCTGACATTTTTCAGTTTGTCTAAAGAATTAGCACCGCCAATGAACATGCCCATAATTAACGTGTTTGTCAAAACCGCGCCACAAGATAGTTACGCTAAGATACATTCCTTTATTCCAAAATTTGAATCAACACTCAATCATACACCGGAAGTGCAGCAATACATTATGCAAAATTGGAATCGCCAATTTTTTTACTCAATGACATCATTAAAACCTGATCAGATTAAAAACAGTCATAAAATTGCTCAGCGATTACAAAATGAGTTGGATAATATTCCCGGCACAACAGCTACTATAAGCGTCGCGCCGCCACCGCTTACCTGGTATCTGCCATCTTCTCAACCAGGCAGCATTCAAATGAATGTGATGACATCCAGTTCTTATTTGCGCTTACACCAAATAATGCATGATTTAGTAACTGCTGTTAAGAAAGATCAGCGTTTCATCAATCCTGATACGGCATTGAAATGGAATACCCGACAGCTTAATATTGAGGTTAATCGCGATTTAGTCGCTGATTTGAATGTGCCGATATCCGCGGTAACAGATACACTGGAAACCATGCTTGGCGGTAAACAGGTGGGTAAATATGAATTTGGTAACCAAAGTTTTGATGTGATTATGCAATTGTCAGATCAGGACTTAAAAACCAGTGATATTCTAGATCAACTGTATGTGCATAGTAACAAACATCAAATGATTCCCTTACAAAGCCTCATCAGCACCAATATAACAAACGCGCCACCCAGTCTTACCCACTACAATCGACTACGCTCTGACACCTTAACTGCCAAACTCGCGCCTGGCTTTTCAATGGGGTCAGCCATTCACACTCTGCAAACCATTGCCAAGCAAATTTTACCGGCGGATACCAAAATCTCTTTTTCCGGCAGCGCCGAACAATATCTTGAATCAAGCAATACCATGGTTTGGATATTTATCCTAGCCTTGGTGTTTATTTATCTTATTCTGGTCGCGCAATTTGAAAGTTTTATTGATCCTTTAATTATTTTAACTTGTGTTCCCTTTGCCGCGTTTGGCGCCTTATTTGCCCTCAAACTCACTGGCAATAGTTTAAATCTTTACAGTGAAATAGGATTGGTAACACTGATCGGTTTAATTGCCAAGCATGGTATTTTAATTACAGAATTTGCCAATCAAAAACTGGCGGAAGGTAAAACAGTTTTAGAAGCGATTATGGAAGGCGCTTCATTACGATTGCGTCCCATATTGATGACGACCAGCGCTATGGTGCTCGGCGCCTTACCACTGGCTTTGGCTTTTGGTCCTGGAAGTGAGAATCGCCATCAAATTGGTTGGGTGATTGTCGGTGGATTATTATTTGGCACATTGATTTCATTAATTGTCGTGCCGATGGCCTATGTTTTAATTCAGAATATTAAACGACGTTTTTAATTCATCACCCTTCGACCCTTCGACAAGCTCAGGGACCAATGCACATAGAAGATGGCTGAGCTTGTCGAAGCCAAACAATGCGCTCAGCAAGCTCATTACGCCCTTCGACCCTTCGACAAAGCTCAGGGCAAGCAGGCTCAGGGATCGCCTGTGTGGAAATAACAGAAGAGAAAACTGGCATAACAGAACATTTATAATTCAAGACACTGTTTTAAATAAATTCAACAATTCCATTCTAAGCCATTGATGAATCGGATCACGATGCGTCACTTTATGCCAATATAAATAAATACTGGGAAATTTGGGGAAATTTAATGCTTTGGCGATAAGTCCATACTGTTTTAACAATGGTTCGGCAAATCGTCTTGGCGTGACTGTCACGGCGTCACTTTCGGCGGCCGCTTGTATAGCCACCAATAAATCAGAAACAATAAGATTGACCTTACACGTTTTAGATAATTTCTTTTCACCATGCACTAATTTGGGATGGGCGATTATTCTTTCTTTCTGAGTGAATACAATCACATTACAATCCTTAATATCTTCGAATGAACCATTATAGTGCTTCCAAACTTTATGTTTTGGCGAGGCAATTAAAATAGATTGATCGGAAAACAGTAATTTACGGTAAATATTATTCATATCAATCTCAAAATAGTTTAGCGCGATATCAATTTCTCTATTAGTGAAAATAGTCGGTGTTGTGATCTCCAGTAGATTTTTTACTACCAGTTTTAAACCTGGCGCTTTTGATTTTATCAGACGAAGCAATGGCGGTACCACAATTGAGGCGGTATATGAAGACATGCCGATATTAATTTCAGCCGTTACCTTTTTCAGATCAAAGTCTTTTTCTGTTTCAAAAATATCAGTAATGGCTAATAATACTTTTTGTACTTCAGGAATGAGATAGTTGGCTTTTTCAGTCAATGACATGGTGCCGGCTTGGCCGCGAATTAAAATATCATCATTTAAGATTTCTCTTAACCGCTTTAAATGTAAGCTCATTGCCGGGGGGGTCACGTATTGATCCTCAGCGGCTTTAGCCACACTTTTGTAAGTCAGCAGCGCGTTTAAGCTTTTAAGTAAGTTAAAATTTAATGTTCGTATTTCATTCATAGTTAATTCTACAATT
>JBCCYM010000013.1:0-29469 GCA_039190005.1 Pseudomonadota bacterium | reverse complement strand
ATATGAGTTAATACAAGATTTATTCTTGAGATAAAAAAATATGTTATTGATAGCTTTTTGATGAGCGTTTGATTTTACTTGAAAGTTATATTTTTTATTTGTTGCATCATTTTCTATCGCTAAATCATATAATAACCTTAGCAAGCCTAGACGGTTCGTAAATGTATTGTTTTGATCTGCGTTTAAATATTCATGGATGATTTCTGATTTTACTATTGACCATGACTCAGCATGGTTTTTGTTAGTATTTAGTGATTTGTTTATTAATCCAGGATCATTGTTGTTATTATTTATCCTATTTTGATTAATGGTATAAGGTAAGTTGTAGTTAGTCGTTTTATAAGTATTGGGTGTTTTATTATTATCTTGCTTAAAAATATTATTGTTATTTGGATAAAAAATGGGTTTTTGAGTGTTTTTCTTCAATTCCGCGAGCTTTTTTATAAGATCAAGGCAGAGTTTATTAGAAGTTTGCGACAGCGCTTTTGCTAGTAGAATCACAAAGGTTTCTGTACTACTGTTATTTTTGGAGAGATAGCTGCGGCTTTTGAAGTATGGATCCTGAATTGAAAGACTATAGTGCTCATTTTTAAAAAAAATGCATATTTCTTTTGTTAATGGAAAATGGCTTGTAAATGATAAGCGATGTCGATATTTTACAGTATTGTTGGGGTTGAGATGTACAATTGTCAATCTAAAAGTAATATACATACTATCTTGAGCCCACAAAATAAAAAACAAAAAACTGGGAGCTGGCAGGAAATGGTTATAGTTTTTAATTTTATTCAGGTCATTTTCTTCTGTAAGAAAAAGATAGAATTCTTTTAACATTTTCCTTTGAGGATGGTTCAGGTAATCAAAAATAAACTGGCGGGTATGGATCGCTGCTTGTCTAGAATTAAGAGAAGAAAGAATTAGGTCTCTGCTATATATATGTCTATGTGACTTATCATGTCGACAAATAAGTTTTATCATAACATGTACGGCACAACTGCCGTCAGTGGGACAGCTATCAGATTGAATATAGTCATTGCTAAGCATGGGGAAATTCCTTAATCATTCAAATATTTCTATCAATGTAGTATTCGTTAAGAGCGTTAGTTTAGCTAAAATTTAAGAGAAATAAAAGGGTAATCTCAGTTATGAGATCTCATTTTTGCTTGTCAACTGTTAAAATACATGGCATTAAAAAATTCTGCGTTCATTGTTGTGACAATGCCAATTTTTCATGCTGCAACAGCCAGGCTTTGCGTGAAATACCGCCACCATAACCGCCCAGTTCACCATTGGCATTGATAACACGATGACAGGGGATAATAATCGCCAATTGATTAGCGCCATTCGCTTGCGCGACGGCGCGGAACGCTTTGGGATGATTAATCTGCTCAGCGATTTGCAGATAAGAACGTGTCTCGCCGGTTGGGATGGTTTGTAAAGCGCGCCAGACATTTTTTTGAAAATCAGAGCCAAGTAAATAAATGGGTGTTTTAAATGTTAAACAGTCGCCCTTGAAATAATGATTCAGCTCGGTTTTAATTTGTGCTGTTATTTTTGTTTCACCGGGGATGATGGCGATTTTCAGTCGTTTACGTAAACGCTCTATTTCTCTTTCCAGGCCGCGCCTACCGACGAATTCCAGTAAATACAAATAATCATCATCGACAACTGTCAACATGGGCCCCAGTGGTGTGTCTAGCCAGGTGCCTTTTAGTACTTTTTTATCCAAACGGCTGGGTGGATCGCCCAGTATTTTGGAAAACGCGTCACGGAAACCACTGCCGGATTCATAGCCGCTTGCCAATTGTGTGTCAATTACCGAATGACCTTCTTTTATCAGTTTCATAGCAATCCCCATTCTTCTTGATCTGGCATACTCAACAAAAGTCATGCCGAACCGTTTTTTAAATTGACGTCGAGCAGTGGATTCATCGACACCGATGTCACGAAAATCCCGATTTTTCCAGCGCTTTTCTGGATGTTGTTCAACGGCTTCGACCAGTTTAGCAATCACTGGAGAAACCTGTCGCGGTGGACATAAAGGCTGACAGCGTTTGCACGGACGAAACGACGCCAGCAAAGCTTCTTTAGCCGTGCTAAAAAACTCGCAATTCTCAAATTTCGGTTTTCTCGCCGGACAACTGGCATGACAAAAAACACCGGTTGTTTTTACGCCGACATAAAAAATACCATCGTATTCCGGATTTTTTGCCAGTAATGCCTGGTAGTAGTGCTTTTTTTTCTGTTTGCTTATCATAGTTATCACGCGTTTCGTTTGTTAATGTTGAGCTTACTCTTTCATTTCCACATTTTTCCCCCGCCCTTCGACAAGCTCAGGGACCACCTGCGCGGGAATGACGGGGGAATTATATCTTATCTATTAACTACCACAGCCGAAAATCAGGCATCTATTTTAATCAGCAATCACAAAAGCAATGACATAATCTTTTTCATCACTCAAACTCAGATGCCATTGGTTAATTTTTTGACGCTCAGCAATGGCTTGTGCCTGACCATGCAAGCGCACATGCGGTTTGCCGTGACTATCATTAATAATGGCGATGTCGTGCCAGCATACGCCTTGACGCATCCCGGTGCCTAAAGCTTTACTGATCGCTTCTTTAGCCGCGAAACGTTTCGCTAAAAAATGGATACTCTTTTTTTGTAGATTGTATTGAGCGAACTCATCGGTATTGAGAATGCGTCGCACAAATCCTAAACCGTGACGCTCAACCGCTGAGGCAATACGGCAAACCTGGACAATATCAACACCATTCCCTTTAATCATATTAATAACCCGCCAGGATTTGAGGACTGTTCAAAGGACGGCTTAACAAGGGAGATAAGGCTAAGCGCAATAATCGTTTAGCGTCGCGTAGTGTCTCGTCATCGTGCCACTGTTCTTGTTGAATCGCTAATAAGCTTTTGCCGGAAAAGATACGGTTTGAATGAACTGTCGACGTTTGCTGAGGTGAAATCATGATGATGCCGTGTTCCGGTAAATATTGATAATAACTGTCCGCCATAATGTTGCTGCCATGTTCCGCTTCTTTAACTAAGTTTAAATCGTAACCTAAACTGGATAATAATCGTTTTTCAAAACGGCGTAGTATCGGTTTTTGATGCTCTGTATGTTCAGCAAGATCGATTAATGTTTGCTCATAAAGGGCAAAAATATTGGGACAAGCGTCATGACTGTGCAGGGTTTTCATCAACAGTTCGTTGAGATACAGGCCACACCATAAGGTCATGCCGGTAAAAGGTATCGCTTTTCCCAAAGGTTCAATTTGATAAAGTGTTTTTAATTCTCGCTTACCTTGATAGTGCACGTTTAACGCGACAAAAGGTTGTAATAAACCTTTCCAGGGCGAAGTCGGGCGTTTAGCCGCGCGCGCGACAACCGTGAGGCGTCCGTCCTTGGTGGTCAATAAATCAACTAACAAACTGGTGTCGCGATAAGCGCGGTAATGTAATACAAATGCTTTCTGGAATACGGCTTTAGTCATGCGCTAAACATAGCATAAAAACGGCAATAATGGCAGAAATAATCTTTGCGTTGATATGATCTTACTATCGCTTATTTTGAAAATCATTCACGATAAGATAGCGCTCACAAGTTTTTTTGGGAACACCTATTTTTTGAAGTATTTTACTTATATTTTTCGCCATACATAAATTGCTAATACCTAAATAAAAATCATTATCTTTATCTTGTCTTAAGTATTGACGATGAGTGGTTTCACAAAAAATTATTAATGGATTTTGTCCATCGTATAATTTCTCTACAAGCGCTTGTATGCGAGACATCCAAATAAAGTGACAAAAAAAGGTACGATTTTTTTACTTAAAAAATTATTTGTTCGCGACAATGACTATTCATCCATATCCAACTGCCGTAACGCGGTAAGTTCATCCGTCCATCGGTTTTTAATTTGTACCCAGAGTTTTAACATCACCGGTTTGTCATAGCGCGCTTGCAGGCTTAAGCGGGCGCGGCGACCGATTTCTTTTAATTTCTCACCGCCTTTGCCGATAATAATGGCTTTCTGACCGCGACGTTCAACCCAAATCACGGCGTCGATATAAAGACATTTCGTTTTGTCTTCAACGCGTTCAACCATCACCGCGCAATGGTGGGGGACTTCTTGTGATAATAAGCGCAGGATTTTTTCACGGATAATTTCGGCAATGATAAAAGATTCACGTCGGTCGGTAATCTGATCTTCGGGGAAAAAATGTGGGCTATCGGGTAACAGTTTGATGAGTTGTTGTTCTAGGGCGTCAACATTGGCGCCGGTTTTGGCGGAAATCGGCAGCATATCGGCAAAAGCCATTTTATTGCCGAGTTCTTGCAAGCGTGGTAGCAAAACATTTTTATCCGCCAGGAGATCAATTTTATTGATCAGCAAAAATACCGGTTTTTTAATCTGTTTTAATTTTGCCAGTATTTTTTCATCTTCTTCATGCCAATAACTGATGTCGATAACCCAGAGCAGGATATCAACATCATGCCAAACCGACTCGGCGGTTTTGTTCATCATTTGATTTAATTGATGTTTGGTTTGTCGTTGCCATCCAGGGGTGTCGACATAAATGATTTGATAATTGTCCTTAGTTTTGATGCCGAGTATTTTATGTCGAGTTGTTTGTAAACGCCGTGAGGTAATACAAAGTTTCTCGCCGAGTAGCGTATTCAGCAAGGTTGATTTGCCAACATTAGAACGACCAATGAGGGCGACATAAGCGCAAGTGCTATTCGTTGCTTGTTTGATTGTCATGCTGTAAGAGGGCTAACATATTTTTGGCGGCGTCCTGTTCAGCGCGTCGACGACTGCCGCCTTCGCCGAGTACATCATGGGCGCAGAGATTACAACGGCAGGCCATGACAAATTTCTGATTATGATCTTTGCCTTTTACCGATTTTAATTCGTATTCCGGCAAAGGCAGTCGTAGTCGTTGTAAATATTCCTGCAATTCGCTTTTAGCGTCTTTGGTGATTTTTGTTAAGGACAGATTTTCAAGTTTGCTTCGATAAAGCGCGTGTAGACAGGGTAAACAGGTTTTCATATCGCTGTCTAAATACATCGCGGCAATCACCGCTTCCATACAATCCGATAAAATCGAATCACGATCGGTGCCGCCGGATTTGTATTCACCTTGCCCTAAAATCAGATGTTCACCTAAATTCAAATCACGGGCGATCGAGGCTAGCGCGTCTTTGTTAACTAAATCGGCACGGAGGCGACTCATTTGTCCCTCTCTGGCATTGGGAAATTGACGGAATAAAATATCGGCAATGGCGAAATTTAATACCGAGTCACCGAGAAATTCAAGCCGCTCATTATGGTCGGGACCGGCACTGCGGTGTTTTAAGGCTTGTCGCAATAGTGTGTCATCTTTGAATTGATAGTCCAATTTTGTCATCAATTCATGTAAAGGTTTATCGCTTGTCATGATTGCTGCTCACGGCTGATATAAAGTTTATCCCAAATCCTTGACCATCTCGGTTTATTATTCTGACTATCCCAACTGAATACAATCCGATACGCTTTGCCGACTAAGTTGGCGGCGGGCACAAATCCCCACATGCGACTGTCGGAGCTGTCATCGCGATTGTCGCCCATGGCAAAATAAAATCCTTTAGGCACAGTAAAATCAAAACCGGTTTTACCATCTTCAGATTGCGTCGGATCAATAATAATTTTGTGGGTTACGCCGGTTAAATCTTCGGCAATGACTCGCGCGGCGAACTTTCGGTCATAGGTATAATCCATATCGCCCAAGATTTTTTGACTCATTTTTTTGCCATTGACATAGAGCTGATGGTTTTTGTAGACAATATGATCACCGGGAATGCCGACAATGCGTTTGATGTAATCAATGCGCTGATTCGGTGGCCAGCGGAAGACGGCAATATCGCCACGTTCGGGTTTACCGATAGTGAGTATTTTGCTGTGGATTACCGGTAAGTATAAGCCATAGGCGTATTGTTCAACTAAAATAAAATCACCGGGTAAAACGGTTGGCACTAATGAACCGGTGGGGACACGATAAAGCTGAAAGATGAACGAGCGGATAATCAGCACAATAATAAATACCGGTAAAAAGGATCGGCCATAATCGATGAACCACGGCGCGGTTTTGCCGGCAGCCTGGCGTTTAGCGCGCAGGAACAGGGTATCCCACAGCCAGATGATAAAACATAACAATGTCAGAATGACTAAAATCAACGGAAATAATGTGTTCATAGCGATCTCTCTTATTTTTCCCCAACTCTAAGTACTGCAAGAAAAGCTTCTTGTGGCACTTCCACGCGACCAATCTGTTTCATACGTTTTTTCCCTTTTTTCTGTTTCTCCAATAATTTTTTCTTACGGGTAATATCGCCGCCGTAACATTTTGCCGTCACATTTTTACGCAAGGCTTTTACCGTGGTGCGTGAAATAATATGTGAGCCGATGGCGGCTTGAATGGCGACATCAAACATTTGTCTGGGAATGATTTCTTTTAAGCGCTTGGTTAAATCATGACCGCGTGTTTGCACATTGTCTTTGTGCACAATCAGTGCCAGGGCGTCGACTTTGTCACTGTTGATTAAGACATCCAGTTTAACCAAATTAGCCGCCTGAAAACGGATGAAATGATAATCGAGTGAGGCGTAACCGCGACTGATTGATTTTAAACGATCGAAAAAATCGAGTACCACTTCGTTCATCGGCAAATCATAACTCAGCGACACTTGTTTGCCTGAGTAAAACATTTTTTTCTGCACACCGCGCCGTTCCACACAGAGGGTGATGACATTGCCGAGATAATCTTGTGGCACTAAAATATTCACTTCGGCAATCGGTTCGCGGGTTTCTTCTATTAATCCCTGATCCGGTAGCTTGGCGGGATTATCAATTAATAAGGTTTCACCACTTTTTTGTACAATTTCATAAATAACGGTTGGCGCGGTGGTGACTAAATCAAGATCATACTCACGTTCCAGGCGTTCTTGCACAATTTCCATGTGCAGCATCCCTAAAAAACCACAGCGGAAACCAAAACCCAAGGCTTGGGAGTTTTCCGGTTCATAACTCAGTGCCGCGTCGTTGATTTGCAGTTTCGCCAGCGCGTCACGAAAGGCTTCATAATCAGCGGAGTCGGTGGGAAACATGCCGGCGAATACTTGTGGCTGTACTTTTTTGAAGCCAGGTAGTGGCGTATCGCAGGGATTGTTGGCTAATGTGACGGTATCGCCAACCGGCGCGGCAAAAATATCTTTAATATTGGCAATCAAGTAGCCGACTTCACCGGCTTGTAATACGTCTTTGTCCTGTCGTTTCGGTGTGAAAACGCCGATATTCTCGGCGCGATAGGTTTTGCCAGTAGACATCACGCTAACGCGATCGCGCACACGCAGTTTACCCTGCTTGATGCGTAATAATGACACGACACCGAGATAAGGATCAAACCAGGAATCAATAATCAGCGCTTGGAGTGGTTTTTCGGTATCACCCTCCGGTGGTGGTATTTTTGCTACTAACAGTTCCAGCAACTCATCTATGCCCTGACCGGTTTTGGCGCTGATGGGCAAGGCGTCTTGCGCGTCAATGCCGATGATGTCTTCAATTTCTTTGATCACTTTGTCGGGATCGGCTTGTGGTAAATCGACTTTGTTTAATACTGGCAGCACTTCAAGATTTTCTTCAATGGCGGTATAACACACCGCTAAGGTTTGGGCTTCAACACCTTGGGCGGCGTCGACAACTAACAAGGCGCCTTCGCAAGCGGCGAGTGAGCGAGAAACTTCATAGGAAAAATCAACATGGCCCGGTGTGTCGATGAAATTTAATTGATAGGTATGGCCATCTTTGGTGTTATAGTGCAGTGTCACGCTTTGTGCTTTAATGGTAATGCCGCGCTCGCGTTCAATATCCATAGAGTCCAACACTTGTTCCGACATTTCTCGTTCAGACAAACCACCACAGCGTTGAATCAGCCGATCAGAAAGCGTCGATTTGCCGTGATCAATATGGGCGATCACCGAAAAGTTACGAATGTATTTTAAATCTGTCATCTACACAACCAAACATTGGGCTGTGGATAGTAGTCAACAAGACTAACCACTATCCACAACAGTCGGTCTATTCTAATTAAATTAATGTGAATAGCAAGGTTTATGCGCGATTAAAGCAAGACTGTCGAAAAAATGATCCATTTAGTTGTTTAAAAACGCGATTTTTAGGTTCGAGCACTTATGTAATTAAACTTCATTCATACTATAATTAAGTTGAAAGATAGCAACTAGGGGATAGAAAAATGAAAAGAAAAGCGATTATTGACAAAATTATGGCAGGTTTTTGCAAAGATATGTCTGAAAAAGAGCGTTTTTTGGCATGTGGGTTTAGACCTGGGTGGCTTTAAGTAGCAATTGAAAAGTTATGAGATTTATACCTCGTTGCTTGCAGCGGGGGAATGTGTTGAGAGTAACTGTCGATGTCTAAAAAAGTATTGTTGAATTTGGATAATATCTTGGCGTATTCGAATCCGGAGGTTTTGAGTCGTTATAGGTATGACTATCCTAATAACACCTTAACTGCAGAGATTGCATTTCGTGAGCTGATGAAGTTTTTGTGGTTGTCTGAAAAACTTCGGCTAGAGCTTGAAGACAAAAAAGAGACGGATCAATTTTCTTCTGTCATTTTGAATTCGATGAAAGAAGTGGATGATATGTGGCATACATTTATTATTCATACCAATGATTATACTGAATTCAGTCACCGGTATTTTGGTCGTTATTTGCATCATCAGCCTGCGTCTATAGCAGAGCTTGATGCGTTGAGAAACGATCGCTTACACACTATCAAGAGAATCAGGAAATGGGTTGAGTATGTCTACGATAATCTTGGTGAAGAAACCGTTGAAATTTGGTTTAAAAGCTACTTAGTGTCTGATCAAAAATAGGATAGCGGACTGTATTTAAGGGATATTAACAACTTCTCGGAGAAGCATGCTATCTTAGCATCTTCTTTTTTGCTTTGTCTAAGTTTTAGGGGATCATAACAGGGTTGTCCGATTCTAGATAAACTGCCTTATAAGATTGCTAAAAATCATCATTATCAGTCAATGTTTTCTTAATTTGTCCGCCTATGTACAAATAAAGGGACTGTTGAAATCTGAATTGCTTTACGATTTCAAGCAGTTACACTGCTTGAAATAACTGGATTCCCGCCTCCGCGGGAACGACGCATTTGCCAGATGTCAATAGTCTCATAAAAAGCACTCATAAAGAACAGAACCGGACAGCCCTGGGGATCATAATAGTTAGCTTATCTTGAGCTGTGGTTTTTATGTTGACATCTCATAAGGCGGTGTTTAACATCTAATGACATAGTTTTAATTTTGCGAGTATAAAATGAAAAAATCAACCATACTACTACTTGTGGTTTTTATGGTTTCAATGTTTTGTTTTAGCTCTCAAGCCGATACAGCAAAAAAAGATACGTTTACAGCGCAGTTTACTGCTAAGCAAATGAATACTTGTACCTATAAGGCAATAGAAAAACATTATCCGGAACGAATTCAGGGATCTTCAGTCACACTGAGCCAACAAGAGATTGAAAATGTTCTTAATAACTGTCATCAGGCTATACTCAAAGAAAGACATGTATCGCCAAATCTAGAGAAAACGATGGCCGATAAAGCGAGAGAATGTCGTGAAAAAATAAAAAATCTCACCGATAAAGCAGAAATTCATAACATCCAATTACAGTGTCAAGCGGAATTAGACAATTTAGCGGGGCTTATGCCACCAAAACCTAAAACATGTTCAAAACACGATATCTGTCTTGATGGTTGGCAGTGGCATTATAATTATTTTGACAACGGAGTTTAGGTAAGTCAGTATATTGGTCAAAAAAATTGATATAAACTGTGATATTGGCGAGAACGATGCTATCACTGCTGATGAGCTTGCTTTACTCGATTATGTGCATTCCGTCAATATTGCGTGTGGTTTTCATGCGGGTAATCCCGCTGTCATGCAGCAGACCGTAAAAAACGCCGCGGATAAAAACTTGAGCATTGGTGCTCATCCAGGGACCTTAGATCGCCCCAATTTCGGCAGAAAAAAAGTAACACTGACTGGACCGGAAGCTTATAACTTAATACTTTACCAGATCGGTGCGCTTTCAGCGTTTTTAAACGTCGAAGGACTCACACTGACGCATGTTAAACCGCATGGATTTCTTTATAATCAAGCCGCTGTTGACGCGGAACTCGCGCATTATGTGGCGAAAGCCGTGTATGATTTCGATTCCAAGTTAAAACTCTACGCGCTCAGTGGCAGTCAGTTAGCCGCGGCGGGTGAAAAATGTAATCTGCCGACCATTCATGAAGCCTTTGCTGATAGACGATATCTCTCCGCCGATCAGTTAGTGCCCAGAAGTGATGATAATGCCGTGATTACATCAACAGATGCGTTTATTGAACAAGCGACAAAGCTAATCTTTGATCAGCAAGTGATAAGTATACATGGGGAAGTAATAAAACTAAAAGTAGATACAATTTGCATTCACTCGGATACGCCTAATATATTGGATTTAGTCAAAGCATTATCAGAGTCTTTAAAAAAGCAAATTAACTATTAAAGTTTATAATAAAGATGAAAGAAACACGTTTTTCAATTACAAAAATATTTAGTGCAGTATTTCTTTTAGTTATCTCCGCAATTGGCCCTGGGTTTCTGACGCAAACAGCCATATATACACAGAATCTACATGAAAGCTTTTCATTTGTTATTTTGTTATCGAGCATAATTGATATTATTGTCCAGCTCAATATATGGCGAGTCATTATGATTACGCAAAAAAGAGCGCAGCATGTTGCTGGCTCAGTATTTCCTGGACTTGGTCATTTATTATCACTGTTAATTTTTGCTGGTGGACTTATATTTAATATTGGCAACATTGCTGGTGCAGGTATAGGCATTAATATTTTGTTCCCACAGATTTCTGTTTCTGCTGGTGCTTGTATAAGCGCGTTGGTTGCGATATTTATTTTTACAGCAAAAAAGAAAACTAATATTTTTGATATTGCTGTATTTGTTTTTGCTTTAATACTCATTGGTATGATTTCATATATTGTTTTTCACCAACCACCACCATTACCCTTGGTGTTGAAAGGTACGTTTTCTCCTAATAGTTTTGATATTGTATCTGTTATCACGATAGTTGGTGGCACAGTTGGTGGTTATGTAAGTTTCTCCGGTGCACATCGATTATTAGAAACGCAACCTGTTGCAAAGGAAAACAAAAAAATTGCTGATTTGTCAGCGGTTTTAAGTATATCCGTGGCCTCATTTTTAAGGTTTTTTTTGTTTTTAGCAGCGTTAGTTGTTGTTGAGAAAGGATTCACATTAAATGTGAAAGATCCAGCCTCTTCAATCTTTTATGATACATTGGGACAGACAGGAGGTATGTTTTTTGGCATTATATTGTTTGTTGCTTCTATTTCATCGGTGATAGGAAGCTCATACACATCAATTTCTTTTATAGAAACGATACAAAACAAGCTGCCAAACTATAGAAATACACTTATTGTTCTTTTCATAATCGTAGCTACTGCGTTATTTGTGCTTGTAGGGAAACCGGTGAAAATTTTAGTTTATGCGGGTGCCATTAATGGCATGATCTTGCCTATTGGCTTATTTGCCATGCTTATTGCCGCTAACAAATCCTCAATTGTCGGTAAGTATAAACATCCAATCTGGTTATCTATTGCCGGGGTTGTTACCGCAACAATGTTACTAACAGCAAGTTTATACGTTATTTACAAGGTATTTATATAGTTTATCCGCTATGGCAATCTGTCACACAATCGAACCCAATGGTGATCAGGCTGTCATTATCACCTTCTCAAGCGAAAACAAACGGAATCATCATGACAAGATTTTTTTAGTTCATCAGTATCTTGAACGTCATCCTTTTGACGGGATGCTTGAAGCTGTGCTGGGGATGCGCACACTTACAATATATTATGATGTGTATGCTTTTCATGACACTATAAAATACCAACTTACCCCATTTGAACAGGTTAAACAGATTCTAGATCAGATCATTGCGGATATAGATACGCTTGAAATAAAAACACACACGAAAAATGTGATTATTCCGGTTTGTTACGATAAACCATTTGCCACGGATCTCGCAAGTTTGGCAGAAACACACGCGTTATGTGAAAGCGAGCTCATCGAAAGACATTGCCAGGCGGACTATTTGGTCTACATGCTGGGTTTCTCGCCCGGCTTTCCTTACTTGGGCGGACTTGATCGCAAATTAATCACCCCTCGTAAAAAAACACCATCACTTAATGTGGCTGTGGGTTCAGTGGCAATCGCGCATGAATATACTGGTATTTATACTGTAGCCACACCGGCCGGCTGGCATGTGATTGGCAGAACGCCTTTGAAATTATTCGATCCTAGTAAAAAAATACCGGCCTTGCTCCAGCCTGGCGATACAGTAAATTTTAAAGCAATAACGCTGGGGGTGTTTGAAGAAATTTATCGACAACAATGGCAACAACAGATTGACGATGAAGATTAAGGTAATTAAACCTGGATTACAGGACAGCATACAAGATACTGGTAGAGTGGGCTATCAGATATACGGTATATCCACAAGTGGCGCGATGGATGGCTATGCCGCGCAAATAGCCAACTTATTGGTGGGTAATGATAGACATGAAGCTGTCATCGAAATATGTCGCGTTGGCCCGTCATTATATTTTGATAGTGATTGTTATATCGCCGTGACAGGCGCGAGATTTGACCTTGCCATTGACGGCATTGCCGCGGAACAAGATCGATTGATTTATTTAAAAGCTGGCAGTTGTTTAGCGTTTAATCAAGCAAGTATTGGCATCTATGCCTATTTGGCTATTCGAGGGAAATTTAGATTACCGAGTGTTTTCGGGAGCAAAAGTACCGACATTGTTGCCGGTTTTGGTGGCTTCAAAGGACGTGCCTTGCGGGTTGATGATGAAATTTCCGTGACTGTCGCTAGCAATTTACCTGATTTTAAAGCGCTCTCTAATAGAGTAATCACAACAAGCACTTTTTTTGTCAGAACATGTCCTTTGTCAAATTCCCCTGACCGCGCTACGATTAGGGTTATAAAAGGTAAACAGTTTGATCAATTTACCGATGACAGTGTGAGCTTATTTTTAAATACTGATTTTTGTGTTTCTTCATTTTGTAATCGTATGGGTTATCGTTTAAACAACAAAGCGGCAATTAAGAAAAAAGAAGTGAACTCAGAAATGGATTCAGAAGCCGTGACCAAAGGCGCGATACAAATCGCCAATGATGGACAAGCGATTGTATTATTATCGGATAGACAAACCTGCGGTGGTTATCCCAAAATCGCCAATATCATCAGTGTCGACATAAAAAAGATGGTCAATTTAGCTTCCGGCACTCAGCTTAGTTTTAAACTTGTTTCTTTGGCTGAAGCTCAGGCGTTGTTTATTGATGAAATTAAAAAAATCCACGGCATAGCCATAGAAATGCAGACGTTTTTGTCGAAGGCCGGTCCCTGAGCCTGCTTGCCCTGAGCTTGTCGAAGGGTGGATTTAAGGACTATTTAAAATGTCCAGCCGCGTATTTATGTAAAACACTAGCGACTAATGTTTGATAGGGGAGTCCCTTATAAGCGGCTATTTGTTTAATACGATCCAGGTCCGCGCGTGGCATTCTAATATTGATGCGCTCTGATTTTCGTAAGGTTGATCGCGCGAGTTCTATGGCTTTGGTTTTTTCCTTATCAAGATCTTTTACAGATTGCCACTCACCCGCTTCAACCGATTTGAGTACATCTTCTTCAGCCGCGTCCAGTTTGTCTTTTTTGTTCATATTGATCATCGCCTATACGTTATCAAAGTATTGTTTAGTTAGTTTCCTGCTCGGAAACACGGTTTTCAAAAATACCCCTTTCTTTGAATCCACAAAGGGGATTAAATAAATATAATTTTGAATATTAACCACATATATTTTTTGGTGTTCATATCGCTTTTTATGGCACTGTTGAAATCTAACAACTTCGTCGTTCCCGCGAAGGCGGGAATCCAGTTATTTCAAGCAGTTACACTGCTTGAAATCGTAAAATAGTTCAGATTGCAACAGTCCCTTTATTTGGATGCTCAATAATATCAAGTCGACAGGTTCAGGGATCGCCCTTCGACCCTTCGACAGGCTCAGGGCAAGCAAGTTCAGGGCAAGCAAGCTCAGGGATCAGAAACTTTTGTTACTTTAGTTTTTCTCAGCACGTTTAGGGCGATAAAAAACCCCGACAAAACCAATCGCATGGACAAAATCAGCATCGTGATAATCGGCAATGTTGTTAAACATGGCTTTGCGTTGCGCGTTGTCGCCCTGCGGCACTTTTATTTTAATCAACTGATGCGCTGTCAACGCCCGTTCGATTTCAATATGTACAGCTTCAGTCAAACCTTTATTGCCAATTCTAACCACAGGGTGTAAATTGTGGGCTTGCTGTAGTAATTTTTTTTTATCCGCTGTTTGCATCACTCGTTCTGAATTTATAATTTAGAAACTAAGTATGACGCAAATAAGCACTATTTACAACGTTAATCAAATGGCGCAACGATCGAAATCCAGTAAAAAATGGTTGAAAGAACATTTTACCGATGTTTTTGTGCAACAAGCACAAAAAGACGGTTTTCGTTCGCGCGCGGCGTATAAGTTTTTGGAATTACAAGAAAAAGACCAATTAGTTAAGCCAGGTATGCGGGTTGCCGATTTAGGTGCGGCACCGGGTGGCTGGTCGCAATTGGTTTGTCGTTATCTGAAAGGACAGGGGCAAGTATTCGCCCTGGATATATTGCCGATTGACCCTTTAGATGGCGTGACTATTATTCAAGGCGATTTTCGTGAGCAGGCGGTACTGGATCAGTTGCTGTCACTATTAGATGGTCGTCAATTGGATCTGATTTTATCCGATATGGCGCCGAATCTCAGTGGTTCAAAGACTATTGATCAGCCTCGTGTGATGTATTTATGTGAATTAGCGCTGGATTTCGCGCGACAGGCGCTAAAACCGCAAGGTAATCTGGTGGTAAAAAGTTTTCATGGCGAAGGCTTTGAAAGTTATATCAAAACATTGCGCCAGCATTTTTCTAAAGTGATCATCCGTAAACCTAAGGCCTCACGTCAGCGTTCGGCGGAGTGTTATGTCTTGGCAAAAGGCTATCTTAACAAATTGTCACAGCAGGCGATTTTGAGCAATCTTTAATTGACATAAATCAGTGTCCTTGTTAGTATTTGACCTAAATTATTTATTCGAGAGAAAAGAAATATGAAAATGCGATTAAACGTGTGGAAAGAATTTTTATCTGTGTTTGTGTTACTGATGTTTGTGGCAACAGCTTCAGCGACAACAACGGGTTTGCCATGGGAAGGGCCGATGAACACCATTTTGGAATCGATCACAGGTCCGGTTGCTCAGTTTTTGGGGGTGATCGCGATTGTCATCTCGGGTTTTGGTATCGCCTTTGGTGAAGCAGGTAGCGGGATGCGTCGTTTATTCCAGGTTGTTTTGGGGCTTTCAATCGCGTTTACAGCGGCAAGTCTGCTATCTAAGCTGTTCGGGGTTTCCGGCGGCGTTATGTTTTAGAGTTTATCGGCGTGCAAGAAACGGCTGGTTATCGCGTTAAAATTCATCAAGCCTTGGTGATGCCCATTATGCTAATGGGCGCGCCAAGACAATTTACCATTTTAAACGCGACGGTGGGCGCCGCGTTTGTGTTGGGGATGCGGCTTTATTACGCTTTACCGGTATTTGTTGTTTTGCATGTTGTGGCCGTGGCACTGGCAAAGCGTGACCCTTATTTCTTTGAGGTTATCGTCCGTAATATTCGCAAAAAATCGTATTATGACGTATAAACGCAAACGCTCAGATTAATCCTTGAGCTATCAATCACAAATTAAATGTTTAATTTACAAGAATATCGCAATAAAAATTATTATCTCAGTGATTTACTGCCTTGGACCGCGATTATCGCGCCGGGTACCGTTCTCAATAAAGATGGTTCGTTTCAACGCACGATACGGTTTCGTGGTCCGGATATGGAATCGTCGACTGAGCCACAGCTTATCTCAGCGACAGCCCGTTTAAATAACGCGCTCAAGCGTTTGGGTTCCGGTTGGGTCATCTATATCGAATCGCAACGCTTTCCTTCGACAAAGTATTTACCGGAATGTCATTTTCCCGATCCAATTAGCCGCTTAATTGACGCTGAGCGCCGTGAACAGTTTGGCAGTATGAGTGAAAACTTTGCCAACGCCTATTTCTTGACCTTGCAATGGTTACCACCGACAACAGGGCAATCAAAACTGGGTAATTGGTTTTTAAAACGAGAAGATGAAGTTGATAATTACAATGATCAACTTGAGTCATTTATGACCAATACCGAGCGCTTATTCGGTCTTCTAAACGACATCTTCTTTGAAACAAGAGTATTGGGCGATGATGAGGTGTTAAGCTATTTGCACTCGACCATTTCGGCAAAACATCATCAGGTCAATATGCCGGAAACACCGATGTATTTAGACGCTTTCTTAGCCGATACCCCGCTGGTCGCGGGTATCGCGCCGCGTTTGGGGAATATGCATTTGCGTACCATATCGGTTTTAGGTTTGCCAGCGACATCACTGCCGGCATTATTGGATCAGCTTAATAATTTGTCGTTCAGCTACCGCTGGGTGACACGTTACATCGCTTTGGATAAAACCGAAGCGGAAAAACAGCTTAAATCGTATCGCCGCCGTTGGTTTGCTAAACGGAAAGGCATGTTACAAATGTTGCAGGAAGTTTTTTCGCGTCAGGAGAGTCAACTGGTGGATAATGCCGCGGTAGAAAAAGCGAAAGATATTGATGAGGGGTTGTATGAACTTTCAGAAAGTCAGGTAAGTTTTGGTTATTATACCACTGTCGTTGTGGTGATGGATGCAGATGAGCAAGAAGTGAAGCAGAAACAGCGCCATGTTGAGCGGGTGATCAATGGTCTGGGGTTTACCACCATTGCCGAGACAATCAACAATGTCGAAGCCTGGTTATCTTCCTTGCCTGGACAAGCCTACGCCAACGTGCGCCAGCCGATTATTCACAGTTTGAATCTCGCCCACTTAATGCCTTTTTCGGCAATATGGGCGGGTAAGAATGAAGATCAGCATTTAAAAGCGCCGGCGTTGATGCAATTGCATACGCACAGCCGAACGCCTTTCCGTATGGTCTATCATATTGGTGATGTTGGCCATCAGATGATACTTGGTCCCACCGGTGCCGGTAAATCCGTTTTATTGAATTTTATGGCCTTACAATTCTTGCGCTATGAACACGCTCAGGTATTTGTGTTTGACAAAGGCGGTAGTTTTCTTGCCAGCACTTATGGTGTTGGCGGTTCACACTACGCGCTCGGTGTGCAATCGGAAAACCTTGCCTTTCAGCCGCTGGCGAATATTGATGTTGATTCAGAAAAAAACTGGGCTTCTGAATGGCTGCAAATGCTATTAATCAATGAAAAAATATCGATTACGCCCAATATTAAGCAAGCCTTGTGGAACGCGCTGACGGCATTGGCGCAAACGCCTAAGCAACAGCGCACATTGACCGGTTTTTGCGCCTTGTTACAGAATCAGGAATTACGTCAAGCCTTGTCGGTTTACACGGTGAGTGGCGCCTTTGGTCAATTATTGGATTCCGATGAAGAAATTATTCGTGATGAGCGTTGGCAGTGTTATGAGATGTCTTCCTTGATGAATGTGCCGAGTGTGATCGCGCCGGTATTGAATTATTTATTTCATCGTCTGGAGCAACGTTTTGATGGCTCGCCGACCATGCTCATTCTTGATGAAGCCTGGCTGTTTCTCGATCATCCGGCATTCGCTAAAAAGATTCGTGAATGGTTGAAGAGCTTGCGTAAACAAAATGTCAGTGTTATTTTTGCCACGCAGTCAGTCAGTGACGCACTGAACGCCGAAATTTCCAGCAGTTTGATTGAATCGTGTTTATCACGTATACTATTGCCTAATGATCGGGCGCTTGAGCCGCAGATTCGTGGCGATTATGAAAAACTGGGGTTAAATGACAAGCAATTACAGCTCTTAGCCACGGCTAAACCAAAACAACAGTATTATTACCAATCAACGATCGGGAATCGATTATTTGATTTACTTTTACAGCCGATTGCGTTAGCATTTTGCGCTGCCAGCACACCTGCGGATCAAAAGTTGCTCCATGAACTTTACAAAGAACATGGTCGAGAAGGTTTTGTTGAAGCATACTTAAAAACTAAACAATTAGCCTGGGCATGGGATATTATTGAATCGTTATCCCGTCAGGAGAAAACAGATGAGTAAACCATTTAAAGAAGAAACAAAAGGGTATCAGGGTAAGACTGACATCGAAACACCCTATCAACACGCCAAACAACTGTGGGATCAGCGTATTGGTAACGCGCAGGTGCAAGCAAGAAACTGGCGTTTCGCGGCTATTATCAATGGTATTCTTGCCATCGTGCTGGTGGGAGCGCTAGTGTTCGCGGTAAGACAGATTAAACCACATCTTTTTATCGCTCAGGTGACGTCTAGCGGTCAGGTTGTCAATGTGGAACCGTTAAGGGCGGCATATACGCCAAGTGAGACACAGCAGCAATATTTTCTCGCGCATTTTGTCACCTTGATACGCAGTGTTCCGTTGGATCCAGTGGTTGCTAGGCAAAACTGGAGTGACGCTTATCATTTCCTCAGTGAACGGGGGGCGATGATTTTAACGAATTACTGGAAAAACAACAGTCCAATCTCACTGTTGGGTAAACAAACAGTAACCGTTGAAATCAATAGTGTTAATCCGATTAGTCCAAACACCTTCAGTGTCAATTGGACTGAAACGATTATCAATTTGGCCGGTCAACAAACCAGTCAGAAAAAATATACGGGTGTGTTTACCATTGCTATTTTACCACCCACAACACAACAACAGATATTACAAAATCCGCTTGGATTGTATATCACTGATTTTCACTTTTCATTACAGGGTAAACCAGGAATCTAACAATGAAGAATATTTGCAGTAGAATTGTTATCAGTCTTACAATATTTGCTTTGGCGGCTTGCGCGACGCATCAACAAAGTCCGCAAACATATAAACCAGCTGTCGAACAACCGACGATGTCGGTTAAACAAATGATTGCTAAAAGCAAAACGCAATCTTCCGATCACGCGGCGAGCAAAAAAGTTGTTGGCGCGCCGGTTAAAATTGATGAAAAAGCAACCAAAGTGGAAACCGGTAGTCAGGCGGTAGAAACAGCGACTAAAGACGCGACGACGCAGGTAAGGTCTACTAGTTTTGTTAATGGTATTATGTATTATCCTTATGAAGCGGGTAAAATTTATACGATTATTACCGCGCCATTACATATTACTGATATCGAGTTAGAGAAAGGTGAAAAAACCACCTCAATTTCCGCGGGTGACACTACCCGGTGGAAAGTATCAACCACCACCAGTGGTGCTGAGAGCACGGATCCTACAGATGGCATCGAACATATTCTTGTTAAGCCATTAAATTCAAATATTACCAATACCGTCATTGTGACCACCGACAAACGCACCTATTATTTATTATTAAAATCCACCGATAATGCTTACACGCCAATTGTAAGATGGCATTATGGTGATAATATGTTTGTCCAAAAACCGACAGCGATTTCCGGTCAAAATAACGATGCAAATGACCCTTGTGCCTCAGTAGATCCGCTACATTTTGATGATAACTATCACGCGGATGTGGTTGAAAGCACTGGTCCGCGCGGTCAAATGCCGTCATGGACGCCTTCTTTAGTGTATAATAACGGGGATAAAACGTTTATTCAGTTCCCGACAAAACTGGAAAACGCGCCCGCGCTTTTTGTCGGTCAGACGCCACATATGGTGAATTACCGTGTGGTTAATAATTGTTATATTATTGACTCTGTTGTTCATGATCTGCAATTGCGTATGGGGCAGAATAAGCATCAAACCATTGTGCAGATTAGCTATCAAGGCAATAAACGTCGTTGAGGCGATTAACTATGAGTGAGAATAAAAAACCATTATCGATAAAGGTTAAACCACCGAAATCATCGGCCTTGAACAAGCCGGTCATCATGATTATTGCTTCAGTGGTGGTTTTAGGGTTGTTATGGGTGTTTTTATTTGGCTTTAATCCGTCGAATAACAGAATGCGCAGTGGACAAACAAAAGTTAGCCCGAGCTCTTCAGTTGACAGTCAGGTGCAAAAACTGCCTGGCAGTTATACTGACGCCAAAGGTATCGCGGCGTATCTCAATACGGCACCAAAAATTCCTAAAGAAGTGCAGGATGAACTGGCAAGATTAAAAGCGTCACAACAGGCACTGCAAAAACAACTTGCTTCATTAAGAAATAGACCCGCGCAGCAGACTCAACCGGAACGGACAACGCCAGTAGAGACCACCAATACCGCTAATCTTTCTCAGGCTGAGCGCAGTGAAATTTTCTTTATCGGTCAAAGTCCAAAAAGAGAGAGTGCCGCAAATATGGGCGAGGCTTCTAAAGCGGCGGCGGCCGCCGCGGCTAAAGCGGGAGAGAAAGCGTTTTCACCGTACGCCGCGCAAAACATGCAGGATGAAAAGCTCAGTTTTCTTAGTGGTGGTGATAAGCCGGAAGATATTTACAATCCTCATCCACTGGTTCGACCTGCATCGCCTTATGAAGTACAAGCAGGTACCATTATTCCAGCTGTGTTAATTACAGCGGTAAATACTTCTTTACCCGGGATGGCAGTCGCGCAGGTTAGCCAGGATGTTTATAACACCGTTGATGGCCGTTATTTAATGATTCCTAAGGGTACTAAAGCGATTTGTGAATACAATTCAAAAGTGGCTTATGGCGAAGAACGTATATTACTCGCCTGTCAGCGATTAGTCTTTCCTAATGGTGATTCGATTCAGCTTAACAAGTTTGCCGCCGCTGATTTCTCCGGCGCGTCAGGCTTAAAAGGTAATGTGGATAATCATTGGTTGCGGATTTTAGGCGCGGCTACGCTTTCATCCATTCTCAGTATTGGTACCGGTATTGCCGGTGATGGTTACAGCTCTTCGAGCAGTCAGTTCATCCCAACCGCGCCACAGGCAGCCTTGTATGGTGTTGCTGGCAGTATTTCCAGTACTGGACAGACCTTGACCAATCGGGCTATTAATATACAACCAACGTTGACGGTGTCACCAGGATTTGAATTTAATATTATTGTCAATAAAGATATGGTATTAAAACCATATAAATACAGTACTCATGAAAGCGTTTCCTAGTAAATTATGTTTTTGCTTTATCGGATTAATGATTCTTTCCGGTGAGGTCTACACCATGCCTGTGGCTGATGGTAATAGTACGACTAATAATTACCAACAGACTGAGACCATTCAGCCTAGCGCTCGCGTGTCCATTGTCCCCAGTCAGGAAGATGCCTCGAAAGCGGAGAGTTTTTTTCAGGGCGCGGAGTATAAAAGTCTTCAACAGTTCCAACCAGGACAATATTTTAATATTAAAAACGAAGGTAAATAACAGTGCAGCTTGATCCAGCAAGTATCAGCTTTATTCAAAGCACTTTTCTTCAGCATCTCAGTAATAATTTTCATTATGTGATGAGCTATGCCAGAAACTTGCTCTACTTCTTCGCCATGTTTGAAGTGGTGATTACCGGTCTTGTTTGGGCATTGCAGCAAACACCCGCTTGGGAAAGACTGTTTGTAGTCGTGTTTAAAATAGGTTTCATTCTTTTGCTGGTGACCCAATTCCCGGGCTTTCTTGAGATGATTATCAATACGTTTGCCTTGGTAGCCTCTCAGTCGATACATGTTAATAATTTAGCCGACGCGGTGTTCAATCCGGCGACGATATGGCAATATGGTTTTGATCCCGGCATAAAATTACTGCGCGAGGCAACCGTAATTTCCGGTATTGGCTTTCCCATTATCTATGTGCTGTTGGGAATGGGGATTTTATTGATATTTGGCTTGATAGGCATCCAGATTGTTATTCAAGTATTAGGATTTTATTTGGTAGCCACAACCAGTTTGCTTTTTTTACCTCTGGGGGTCTTTAATCCTACCTCAGACATGCTTGCCCAGGCCTTGCACAGTGTGCTAAAAGCGGGTGTTCGAGTGATGATTATGATTATGATTATCGGCGGAGCTATTGGTTCCTGGCAAATATTTAACCTGACCAATGTCGATGTGAGTACCAATATTGTGCTTGCCTTAGGTTTATTTTTTAGTGGTCTGTTATTTTTATGTTTACTGATGACCTTACCCAGACTCGCGGCTGAAGCGGTAGGTAAAATTAAAATTGGTTCAGATAGAGGCGCGACTTCTACCACAGTTGTTACCACACGCGGTGGTGGCGCTTCTTACGTACCGGCGGCGGCAGCGCCAAGTGGCAGCGCGACAATGGCGGCGGCGACACCGGTTTCAACGGCGGCGGCAATGAAAGCGGCAACAACGGTGCCGCCACCAACAGCGAGTGTTAATACCGCCGTATCTGTGAGCAGTACTGTTTCTGGCGGTATGGGTGGCGTTACCACAATCGCGCCACCGCCATCTTCGGCGCAACAGCGTTTAATGAGTAAATTTTCAGTTTCTTCTGGTGGTGAAGTAAGCGAGAGAGACCAAACTTCTAAAGAAGACCTCAAAGAAATTAAAAAAATGTTATTGCAGCAGTTAAAAGAAAAGAAAAAAGATAATAAAACACAGTTTGGCGCTGATAATGATGAAGACGATACCGTATTTTTAAATGAAGACGAAAATAGGCAAATTTAACTACTTGTTTATCGCCTTGTTATTTTTATTGATCGTATACCTGTTGATCTGCCTGATTCGTTGGCTGGGTTATGGGTTTAGCTATCAAGCAAGCATGAGTATGCCCAAAGGGCTTTATTTTGTCATGCCGGCTAAGCAACTCAAACGCGATGATATTGTTATTTTTCATCCACCGCGTGTTGCCCAAGAATTTCTTGCTAAACATCCCTGGGGACCGCCGAACAATGTGTTGATGAAGGTTGTGATGGGCGTGCCCGGTGATAAGGTTTGCAAGCGTGAGCATGGTGTGTGGATTAATGGTCAATATATCGCGCCGGTTTTTAGCGAGTACGCGCCCGGGAAAGCCTTGCTTAATCTTGCTTTCTGTGAAATATTGCCGGCGAAACACTATTTACTTATGAGTACACATGTGCGACGATCTTTTGATGGTCGTTACTTTGGTCCGGTGACCAAAGCGGAAATTATCGGTAAGGCTATTAAGGTTTAAACTCATGCAAACAGCACAATCAGCACAACGTCATCTTGCCATGCTCACCAGCGCGTTTGGCAGTGATATTAATCGTTTATTTGATGATCCGGAAATTATCGAAATTATGGTGAATCCGGATGGTAAATTATGGTTTGAAGCGTTAGGTAAAGGCAAATCCTATTCAGGCATTAAGTTATCACCGGAACAAACCTTTAATATTGTTAAACTTGTCGCTTCCAGTCGTGATTTTGTCATCGATATTAATCAACCGGAACTGTCTTGTGAATTGCCACATACCGGCGCTCGTTTTCAAGCATGGATACCGCCGGTGACCAGCGCGCCGACTTTCACTATTCGTAAACCGGCGACCAAAGTATTTCCATTAGAATACTATTTGGAACAAAAGGGGATTACTCAAGCGCAGGTTGATATGCTCCGCGACGCCATAAAAAATAGAAAAAATATTATGATTGCCGGTGGTACTGGTTCAGGGAAAACAACATTTGCCAATGCCTTATTGTATGAGCTGAAAAATGTTGAAGAACGTATTATTGTCCTTGAAGATTTGCCGGAATTACAGATCGAAGCGCCGGATTGTGTAATCTTGCGTACCACCGAGGATAAATCCATGCGTGATCTTGTTAAAGGAACACTGCGTATGCGTCCTGATCGCATTATTATTGGTGAGGTGCGTGACGCCGCGGCATTAGAACTGTTAAAAGCCTGGAATACTGGTCATCCGGGCGGTTTGTGTACGATTCACGCCAATAGCGCCGAAAGCACAATTGATCGCTTAGAGGATCTTTTGTTAGAAGCAGTGAGCACCGTGCCTAAGCGTTTGGTTTATCAGGCAATTGATGTGATTGTGTTTATGGCGAGAAATAAAGCCGGACAACACCATGTCGCTGAGTTGATGAGTATTGATGGGGAAGGAAAATTCCAAAAATTTTCGAGTGCCGGTGCCGACCAGGTCTGAATTGACCAATTAAATGCTCTAAAATAGCCTTTTGCTATTGAAAGTTTTAATTTTGCCTATACCTATATAGTTTAAAGTAATTTAATTAGATCAGAGGTTTAATCTTGGAACAGTTTCATGGTACGACTATTTTATCTGTGCGTCGAGGTAACAAAGTTGTTGTTGGCGGTGATGGCCAGGTCTCTTTAGGGCACACCGTTTTAAAAGGTAACGCGAAAAAAGTACGACGATTATATAACGATAAAGTGCTTGCCGGTTTTGCCGGCGGTACGGCTGACGCTTTTACCCTCTTTGAGCGTTTTGAGGCAAAGCTGCAATCGTATCAGGGGCATCTCACTCGTTCCGCCGTTGAATTGGCTAAAGATTGGCGTACCGACAAAATATTGCGCCGGCTTGAGGCTTTATTAATTGTCGCCGATGAAACCGCTTCCTTGATTATTACCGGTAATGGTGATGTTGTTGAACCGGAGGGTGGTTTGATGGCAATTGGTTCAGGTGGATTTTACGCCCAGGCGGCGGCGAGAGCGTTGTTAGATAACACTGAGCTTGAAGCCGATAAAATTGTTGAGGCTGGTCTCAAAATTGCCGCTGATATTTGTGTGTATACCAATAGTCATTTAACCATAGAAACATTAGAAATCAATAAAAAACAAGAGCAGTAATTATGATAAGTAATGATAATGAACAAATCGCGGTGATGACACCCAAAGAAATCGTCCATGAACTTGATCGTTTTATTATCGGTCAAGATGACGCCAAACGTGCGGTTGCTATTGCCCTGCGTAATCGTTGGCGGCGGATGCAGCTCAACGATGACTTGCGTGCTGAAGTTGTGCCCAAGAATATTCTGATGATTGGCCCCACTGGTGTAGGTAAAACTGAAATCGCCCGACGGCTTGCCCGTCTTGCCAAAGCGCCGTTTGTTAAAGTCGAAGCCACCAAATTTACTGAAGTTGGCTATGTGGGTCGTGATGTTGAATCCATTATTCGTGATCTAGTCGACATCGCGGTGAAACTCGAACGTGAGCAGGCGATGAAAACGGTGCAGCAAGTCGCGGAAGAAGCGGCGGAGAATCGTATTTTAGACGCGCTATTACCGCCAGCGCGTGATACCCTGGAGAATCAACCGGAGCCACCACAAAAAGACACAACGGCTCGTCAAGCCTATCGTAAAAAATTGCGCAACCATGAATTGGATGATGAGGAAATTGAAGTGGATATCAGCGCGTCAATGGTGGGTTTTGAAATTATGGGACCGCCGGGCATGGAAGAAATGACCAACCAGCTCAGCAGCATGTTTCAGAACATGTCCAGTGATAAAAAGAAAAAGCGGAAGCTCAAAGTTAAGCAAGCGATTAAATTGCTAACCGATGAAGAAGCGATGAAACGTATTGACGAAGAAGATGTCAAAATGCGTGCCTTAGAAAAAGCCGAGCAAAATGGCATCGTGTTTATTGATGAATTTGATAAAATCTGCAAACGCGCGGAAAATGTCAGTGGCGCTGATGTGTCACGTGAAGGCGTGCAGCGTGATCTATTACCTTTGGTCGAAGGCAGCACGGTGAATACTAAATACGGTATGGTGCGTACCGATCATATTTTATTTATCGCCTCAGGCGCGTTTCATGTTTCCAAACCTTCAGATTTAGTGCCGGAATTACAGGGGCGTTTTCCTATTCGTGTTGAATTAAAATCACTGAGCATTGATGATTTTGTCCGTATTCTTGTTGAACCCAAAGCCTCACTCACTGAACAGTATACCGCCTTATTGGCGACAGAGCGTTTTACTATTAACTTTACCGATGATGGTATCCATCGTATTGCTGAAATAGCCTGGGAAGTGAATGAACGCCATGAAAATATTGGCGCCAGACGTTTGCACACGGTATTGGAACGTTTGTTAGAAAACATATCTTATGAAGCGTCTGACCGTAGTGGTGAAAATATCGACATCGATAACATCTACGTCGACGCGCAATTAAAAGATTTAGCGCAAGATACCGATTTAAGCCGTTATATTCTGTAATGAGATAAACAATCAAGAAAAAAATGATGCAGCCAAACAAAGACAACTTAAAAGCAATTGCCGCGAAGGCGGCACTGGATTATATCGAATACGACAGTATTCTTGGCGTTGGCAGTGGTTCAACGGTGGCGGCTTTTATTGATTTGCTTCCAGCGGTTAAAGGAAAAATTGACGCCGCTGTGTCAAGTTCGCATGAAAGCACGCGACAATTAAAAGCCTTAGGTATTCCGGTGCTTGATTTGAATCAGGTTGATACAATTCCAATTTATGTCGATGGCGCTGATGAGATTAACGCGCATCTACAGATGATTAAAGGTGGTGGCGCTGCTTTAACCAGTGAAAAAATTGTTGCCTCCGTTGCCAAAAAATTTATATGTATTGCTGATGGCAGTAAAAAAGTTGATGTACTGGGCGTGTTTCCTTTGCCGATAGAAGTGATTCCGCAAGCGCGTAGCGCGGTTGGGCGCGCTTTAGTGGCAATGGGCGGCAGTCCGGTTTATCGTGAACATATTATCACTGATCATGGCAATATTATTTTAGATGTTCAAGGACTGGATTTAACTGATCCGTTAGCAATGGAATCTCGTTTAAATGATATTCCGGGAGTAGTGTGTAATGGACTTTTCGCGAAACGATCGGCTGATGTCTTGTTGCTCGCCGGTGAGCATGGCGTTGATATCATCAAATGACAGTTCACGATCGCTTATATCAGGATATTTCAGTTGTAGCGGCAAAAGAAAAAAAAGATTGTTTGCTTATCGATATACGTCATATAGACGATTACAGCAATGACCATATTACCAATGCGCTACATGTGCATAGTAATGAAGTCAAAGATTTTATAGCTAAAGGTGATCGTACTAAGCCGTTGTTGGTTTATTGTTACCACGGTATTAGTAGTCGTAAATTTGCTCAATATTTAGGCGAGTTGGGTTTTAAAGAGGTTTATCAATTGTTGGGCGGTTACGCGGCTTGGCAGAAAGAGGCCGCTGTAGCGATGCCAAAAACAAACTAAATGTTATTGTAATAACGTGGAAGAACTGAATGGAAAAATGGACATTGAATAAAATTCACTTATCTGCCCTTCCCCAGAAATCAGGAATCGAAAAAGAGTGACTAACTCTCTTCGTACATTGATAAAAATAATTTTGGATTACCTTCAACGATATTCCAAGCCGTTTGTCCTGATAATAAATTAATTTGTTCCGGTGTCAGCTGTGTATCGAATAAATTGTAATTTGGGAAATTATTATAACTGCTTGGATCATTATTAAATAGTTGTGTCTTTATATCAGGAGAAAGTTGGTTATACCAGTCGTTAATTAAATTATTGTATACCCAGAGAATGTTAATCTGACGTCCGCCCTTAATGCCAAACCACTGATTATCAACAGTCGTCAATGATTGCATGTAATTGGCAGCGTACTGATTTGAGCCTGGTTTATCTAAATTGCCACTTGTTTCCCACAAACCCTTGATTAACTCAACAAAAGCCTCGCTGGGGAAAATTTGATTATTTTTATAGATTTCATATTTAGAAGTGTTGGCGTTACGATACAATTGATAGCCCATTTTACTGTCATAAGGTTTATAACCAAATAACGGTGGTATCTCAAAGCCAACGATGATCTGAGTGCCAGAAATCAATTCATTATTCTGATCAAGCACGCCATACTGCCCTTGTGTTAGTGCTGTTGAATTTACAAATGCAATTAATCGTTCAATGTCTTTATAAAGTAAACTTGCCGCAATTCCAGTGTTTTCTAAATCACCACCATCGGCAAAAGGCGTTGGTTTAACATCTGGGGTAACTGGACCATTAACAGACCAGTATTGATACTCAGGAACAATAGTTTTTAAATCAGCAAGTGCTGATAATACTTTAGTGTGATCATCGTTTAATGTAGGCAATTCCTTTTTGTTGATTATTTCTTTTATGATTCGATTAGAAATAGAGTGATCAGTGACAAAATCATCAATGACCTTTAGTGCTTCTTCAATAAAAGGTGCCGTGTCCGATAAAAAAGTATCAAAGTCAGCATGCCACTTGGCACCAAAATCTTGTAAAATTTGGGCATAAAACGCGCTACTTGTTGAAATAGCATCGGCAAGCGAAAATGTTTGTTGCTGAGAGATTGTCACTTGATTATTATCAATCGTATCCAAATCTGAGCTAAAAGCAAATGATTCTACGCCACCACCGCCAACTAAATGACCATTATTATCGGTAACAGTATCAGGATGTGAAAAAACACCAGTATAAAAAGGAGTGTTTTGAACAGGCACCAGATATTGAAAATCATCTTTAGGCTGATTAACAAACATTGATGAATTACAGATAAGATAGGGTCTGCGCGAGGCGTTAGTATTACTATTTACTAAATGAGCAGTTGTGTTTTCTAATTGTGGATTTCTACTTACAATATCTGACAAAGTTTGCTTATTATAAGAAAAAATACTCTTGGACGCTTGTTTCTTAATTGGATCGATTTGATATAAGCCATAAGGTTTGAGGAAGTTATTTGCGATAATTGTTTTCCAGATATTATGCTTTGGAATACCAAGAATTAACAATAGCACCGCTTGCAAGCTAATACTGACTGGAGAAATACCACTAGTGACCTGGCTACCAATTGTATTCGAAGAAACTGTTTTGATGCTATCAATTGTATAGGATGATGGCGATATATAGCTCCCTAAATAGTCCTCATCACTATATTGATTGGGCAAATAAACAAATGTAGCGCCTACCCATGAGCCACCAGAAACCGTTGAGATAGATCTCGTCTGAGAAAGTAAATTCCCTTTATCATTTTTTAAGGTTATCAGACCTCGTAACTGACCCATTCCAGCAACTAATGCCCGAGAGCCGCCGCCAGAGAGACAAATGCCGACATTTCCCGGTGTTGTTTGTGTTGGAAAATCAACAAATTGACTCGTTTCCAATTGTACCGGGTTGCTAGTTTTCAATAAATTCGCTTTCAATGTGAATACCTTCTTTTTGTTACCTTTAATTAGAGCAAATACTCGTTTAAAAGTTGATGACACAAATTTTATTAATGAAGAAAACATTTCTAATTTTACTCCTTCTTTAAAAAAAATTAT
>JBCCYM010000012.1:0-31290 GCA_039190005.1 Pseudomonadota bacterium | reverse complement strand
CCAAATCGTTGCGCCAGCCAACTGGCAGCAGGAATGAACATGCCCAGCGCCAATAAATAAACCGTCAATGCTGCTTTGAGATTCACCGGATTGACTTGTAATGAAAAAGCGATTTGCGGTAACGATGTGTTGAGTACACTGATGTCGATAAATTCCATCAGCATGGTTAAGCCAATGGTGATGATAATTAGCTTTTCATGGGGAATAGTATCACTAGGGTTATTTGTCATTTATAATTACCGCCAAAACTTGATTTATACGTTATTTACCAAGTGATTAATAAACTACTGGATAGCTGTTCTTTTGTCAATATTTAAGATGTAGTACGCGACGCTGTTTTTTGGTATAATTAAGTAAATTCACAAGAGGTATAGCGTATGATCGGCACAGGCACAATTGATCCGGGCAGTAGTATTGATTGGGGCAATACTTCTGATGATTACGCTAAATTTCGCCCAGGTCCACCATTAAGTTTTTATCACAAATTAAAGGCGTTAGATGTCGGATTGCCTGGACAAAAGATTTTGGATTTAGGCACGGGTACGGGGGTGTTAGCCAGGCAATTTGCTAGCCAGGGTTGTCATGTAACTGGTACGGATATTGCTGCCGTGCAAATCAACATGGCACAAAAATTAGCAGCGGAACAAGGGTTGAATATAGATTTTAAGGTGATGGCGGCTGAGGATAGTGATTTTCCTGATCATAGCTTTGATGTGATTACTGCCAATCAATGTCATCTGTATTTCGATCATGAGAAACTTTTTCCTAAAATCAAGCGAATCTTAAAAGAAGATGGGTTGTTTATGGTTTCTCATTTTTCCTGGTTACCTTTGTTGGATAAAATCGCTGAAGCAACAGAACAGTTGATTCTAAAACATAATCCTAATTGGACTGGTCATAGTTACGCTGGCAATATTCCGCCGATAAATGTTATTTTTCAATCAGATTTCAAGCTAAAGGGTTATTTCTATTATGACCAGGCTATCGAGTTTTCACGGGCGTCATGGCGAGGGCGGATAAGAGCTTCTCGTGGTATAGCGGCGTCATTGACAGCGGAAGCGGTCAAGAAATTTGACGCTGAACTCGATCAATTGCTTAGCGAAATCGCCCCAGAAACATTTGCCGTGTTGCATCGTTTAGACGCGCATATCATGATCATTAAATAACACCTTATTGTGTTGTCCTCATCACGTCAGCCCGCTGTTATTTTGCCGCAATTGCATGGTTATATGCCGCAGTTAAGCGATGTCGAATATTATCAGCAAATGTTTAGCGATCATGATTTCATTGCTTGTTATGGTGTCGCGATGCCTGATACGCGTATTAAAGAAGTGTTAATCACGGCAATTGATCACTGGAAGCAATATCATTTTGGTCCCTATGTATGGTTTGATAAAACGACCGGACAGTTTGTGGGTGAGGGTGGTTTGCAATATACTCAGGCTACCGGTAGAAAAGAAGTTGAGTTGACTTATTCACTCAGTACATCATGTTGGGGGAAAGGTTTGGCGACTGAGATTGGTCGATTTGCTTTACATCAGGGATTTAAAACACATCATCTCGATACCATTGTTTGTTTTACGCGTGTCGGCAATACACGCTCCTTGCGTGTGATTGAAAAATTAGGTTTTCATTATGAACGGGATTTTATCTATGTTGAATTGTCGCATAAGCTATATCGTCTTACTATGTCTGAGTTTGCGCTGTTTTAACAATGTGCGGTAAATAATTGGTAATACTAAACTGACAAGGATAATACAGCCCCCTAGTAGCGTTTGTTTTGAAATCCGATCATTGCTGATAAAGTGCGAAAAAATAGCGGCAAATACCGGCTCCAGGCAATATATCAACGCGGCTTGTGTGGCGGTGGTTTGTTTTTGATACTGCATTTGTAAATAGAAGCTAAGGACAGTAGCGCATAGTGAGCAAAATAACAAGGCGATAATCACATGAATATGCCACCAAGATGATGGGGTATGATCCGCCAGCGTTAAACCAAATAGTAGTGGCAGCGCAAATAAGATTTGATAAAAGCTAAGCAAATAGCTGTTTTTTACTTTAGGTGTTAAGCGTTGTATGACAACAATGGATAAGGCGTAAAATATAGCGGTAATAAGCGTCCATAAATCACCAATCACCAGATGTTTAAGACTGGCACCTGTAAGGATGTATAAACCAAAAAAAGCGCAGACGGTAGAAATTATATCGACAACTGTCGGACGACCAAGGCGAAAGAGTGGCAATAAGAATGGTACTAACAGTACATTAATGCCGGTGATAAAAGCTGATCTTGATGGCGTAATGGTTTGTAAGCCAATTGCTTGAGAAAAATAAACGCCACTGTTTAGAATAGCCAGTATTAAACTGACCCATAATAGTGATTTATTGACGTTAAACAGACTGAAGCCAAGTAACGGTAAAAAAAATAAGGCGGCAAAGATAAACCGGAATAATGTAAACGTGCTTGGTGATACATGCGCTAAAGCCAGTTTGATGAGGGGAAAGGTCAGGCCCCATATCAGGGTAACAAGGACTAACACGCTGTTTGCTTTAATGACTGGATTACTCATGGTAAAATGTGCCTGACTCAGTTCACCAATGGATTATCATAATTGCCATTTTGCGATAATAATTCACACATGCGTGTTTTAATGGTGTCAATGGCGATACGATTTTTACCCCCATTGGGAATGATAATATCCGCGTAACGTTTTGAGGGTTCAACAAACTGTTGATACATGGGGCGAACAGTTGTTTTGTACTGTGTCAGTATGGATTCTAATGTCCGCTCGCGTTCCGTTAAGTCACGTTTGAGTCTTCGAATAAAACAAATATCCAGCGGGGTATCGATAAAGAGACGAATATCCATTTGTTCTCGTAGTGTTGGTTCAGCGAGTAATAAAATCCCTTCAATAATGACAATGGTCACATTATGCACCTGACGTTGTTCTTTTTTGCGGTTATGACAAGTGTGGTCGTATTGAGGTACCATAATGTCTTTACCTTGTTTCAGCTGAGCGAGATGGCGACTTAATAGATCATGTTCAAAAGCATTGGGATGATCGAAATTAGTTTTAGCGCGTTCTTCCATGGGGAGATGGCTTAAATCTCGGTAATAACAATCTTCAGAGATAATGGCGACATGCTTTGAACCAATTTCATTCACGATAGTGTGAGAGAATAAGGATTTTCCTGACGCGGAGGGACCGGCGATGCCAACAATAATGACCTTTTTCATGTGCGCTAATAATTCGGTTAAAGTAATTTATTTGCCAATTAATGTTAGGTTCATCTTATTGCGTTTTAGTTTTTTAAGCAAGATTTATTTTCTCTCCAGAACGGTCCCTGAGCTTGTCGAAGAGACGAAGGGACGCAGAAATTGACAGAAGAAAATATAAATGGCTAAAAGAATACAGGAATGGCAAGTTTACTTTTTCGACATCGCTTTTACTAACACATACACCGCGCCTGAACCACCATCTTTTGCTTGTGCTGAGCAGAATGCTAATACCAACGGCTGTTGTCTTAGTTGATTATTCACATGGCTTTTAAGAATGGCTGTGCCATGCTCGCTTGATTTTCCTTTGCCATGAATGATGATGACACAACGATGACCCCGTTTACACGCTGCGGTTACAAAGTTATAAACAGCTCTATCAGCTTGTTGGCTTGTTTGGCCATGTAAATCAAGTACTGCTTCGGGTCGATACATCCCTCTTTTTAATTTTCTGATAATCTTATGTTGTAACCCTGGTCGATAAAAAAGCAGTTTTTCTTCGCCGCTAACATTTTCTGAGATTTTAGGCGCTATTGCTGGCACAGAAATAGGTGAGGGCAGTGGGGTTTTTATCGGTGGTTTTTTTGCCGGTTTTCTGTGTGTGACTTTATCCTGCTTCAATGGCGTGACACCTTTAACACTGTTACGAAAAAGTAGTTTATCTTCTTCACTAATGCCTGATTTTTTTGTATGGTAATTACTCACTGCTAGAGTATAACCTATTTCACGTCAAGGTGTGAACATGCAAGAGAATAAAGCGCTCAATCTGCACACAGTCAATGATATATTATGCTATGCCGAACGACAATTTTTGACCGCCAAACTGCATTTTGGTCATGGTACTGACAATGCTTGGGATGAAGCCGTTGTACTGGTGTTGCACGTGTTGGATTTGCCTATTGATAGTGATGGCGATACGGTTAAAAAGAGACAGCTTACTGACGGCGAGCGTGAAAGAATGTTATCCCTTATTGATCGCCGCGTTAATGAGCGTGTGCCGGCACCCTATTTAACCCATGAAGCATGGTTTTTTGGCTTGTCTTTTTATGTTGATGAACGCGTGTTGATCCCGCGTTCGCCTTTGGCTGAATTAATTGAGCAAGCATTCTCGCCATGGATAGAAGAAGATCAAATTGAAAGTATTCTTGATATGGGTACAGGCAGTGCTTGTATAGCCTGCGCTTGCGCCTTGACTTTTCCTGACGCCAAGGTCGATGCGGTTGATTTACATCCACAGGCTTTAGAGGTGGCGCAAATCAATGTCGGTCAGCATGACTTGCTGACACAAGTGAATTTAATCCAATCCGATTTATTTACTGAATTGGCGGATAAAAAATATGACATTATTATCAGTAATCCACCGTACGTTGATGAACAGGATATGATGAGTTTACCGCAAGAATACCGACACGAACCGGATCATGCTTTGGCATCGGGTAATGATGGGCTGAATCATGTCAAAGCTATCCTGCGGTCGGCACCGGATTTTCTCAATGATGGTGGGATATTAGTGGTTGAAGTTGGTAACAGTCGAGAGGCGTTGGAACACTTGCTGCCGCGCGCGCCGTTTGTGTGGCTGGAGTTTGAACATGGCGGCGAGGGCGTTTTTCTGCTGACTAAAGAAGAGCTTTGTTTACCTTGTTTTAAATCTATAAATTAAAAAAATGTAATAATGCGAAACACAAGTAAAACGATTGGTATGTTTACCATCACCATGATCAGCATTGCTGGTGTGTTCAATGTGGCGAGCTTACCTTCCATGTCTGAATATGGTTTTACCTTAGTAAGTTATTATATTGCCGCCGCGATTTTATTCTTAATTCCAACCGCGTTGATTTGCGCGGAATTATCAACCGCCTTGCCTAAAGCCGGTGGTTTATACGCCTGGGTACAGCAAGCCTTCGGCCAACGCTTGGGTTTTCTGGTGATTTGGCTGGAAGCAGCCAATACGATTATCGCTTTTCCCACGCGCTTGTCTTTGGGGGCATTGTTATTGGCTTATGCCGTTCATCCGCCAATCATACATCACAAAGTGATGCTGTTCGCGCTAATGCTGGCTTTTTTATGGGGCGCGACTTTATTTAATTTATTGGGCATTCGTTTGTCATTATGGGTAAGCAGTATCAGTGTTATTTTAGGAACAATTTTCCCCGGCTGTTTAATTATTATCTTAGGTATTTATTGGCTTGTCAGTGGTCATCCGGCACAGATTGTGTTGAATGCCAGTCATTTAATGCCTGATTTACATTGGAATAACGCCGCTTTTTTAGCCGGTTTGGTGTTGTCTTATTCAGGAATGCAAATTGCCGCGTATCATGCTCAGGATGTTGACAATCCCAAGCGTAATTTCCCCAAAGCCATATTAATCGCTACGGTATTTATATTGTTGTTGTCAATCTTGGGCGCTTTATCCATCGCCATTGTGGTACCGCAAAAACAAATCAATCTGGCGGCTGGATTGATTCAATTAGTGAGCGTTTTTTTCACGACCTTTCATCTCAATTGGCTGGTCACGCCTATCGCGATATTGATGCTACTGGGTTTCTTTGCTTCATTTAATATCTGGTTACTGAGCCCTTGTCGCGGTTTATTGGCTTGTGTGCGATATCAGCATCTGCCTAAATTTTTATCACGTACCACACAACACAATGTGCCTAGGAATTTACTATTGTTACAGGCGCTTATTACCACGTTATTGTCATCATTATTTTTATTCATGCCGACAATTAGCAGTTCATATTGGTTATTAACCGTTTTATCCGCTCAGCTGACGTTTATTATGTATATCGCCTTATGCGCCGCGGCGATAAAATTGCGTTATCAAGGGATTGGCTCAATAAACACCTATAGAGTGCCCGGTGGCAATATTGGTTTGTGCTTAATTGCCGGGATAGTGATCATTGTCTGTATCGCCGCGTTTTTTGTCGGGTTTTTCCCGCCGACACGCTTAATTAATATCGGCAGTAAATTGTTTTATGATGCTTTTCTTATTGTCGGTATGGTTGTCATTATGATGCCGGTTTTATTGATTCGCCCGAAAAAGTAGATATAGCGCGTGAAAAAAGCTTTTTTACTTAATCACAAAGTCAAAGGGTTGATTTTTGTGTAGTGATGCGCTACACTTAACGTATGATAACAAGTTGGCAGCATAAAGGCTTAAAGTTGTTTTATGATACAGGCAATACCAAAGGTATCCAGACTAAGCATAAGACACGACTAACGATTATTTTACAAAGATTAGATGCGGCAATTGAACCTGATGACTTAAATTTACCAGGAATGCATTTTCATCGGCTTAAAGGCAAGTTGAAAGATTATTATTCTGTTGCTGTGAGTGGTAGTTGGCGAATTATTTATAGGTTTGAAGCCGGAAATGCCATATTGGTTAATTACCTTGATTATCACTAGGAGAAAAAAATGATTCACAAACCCATACATCCCGGTCTGATTGTTAAAGACGCGTTGATTGACAATACTAATTTAACGGTAACCGAAGCGGCAGAGCGGCTTGATGTGACGCGAACTACGTTATCTCGCTTGTTGAATGGTCATGCAGGTATTAGCCCAGAGATGGCGGTGCGTCTTGCTAAATTTTTTGGTACCAGCATTGAGAATTGGATTAATCTTCAGGCGCACTATGACGCGTGGGTAGCCCAGAAAGAAGCCAAAAATATCCATGTTCGTCCTTTTTCCGCTAGTAATTGTTCTTTATCCTGATTTTAATTTTTCTCATGCCCGTCTTCTCTCCTCCGTCATTCCCGCAACCCTTCGACCCTTCGACAGGCTCAGGGCAAGCAGGCTCAGGGACCGTCCTTCGACAGGCCCAGGAATGACGGAGAAAGTATGATAATTACTGGTTATTGTTGTTGTTTGTCACTGGCGCTGGCGTTTGACTAGTGCTTGTACTAACGGGTGTTTTGCTGGGTTTGGCAACAACCGGTGGTGGCGGTGGCGGTGGTGCTGATGTTGTTGTTGTCTTTGTCACCGTTGTCGCGGTAGCGGTGGAAGCGTCTATGAGTTTAAAGGATGACATAAAATCTTTGAACGGTTTCCAAACCCCCATTTTTATTGCCATGGTATTTTTGTCATTCGGGTTGCCATCGGTGAACCAGAATGTCGCGGCGTAATCACGCTGTTTGACAATATAAACAGCTTCGGTGACTTTTTTGTTATTGACATTTTGTGAATAAATGGCTTCTCTAGTAGAATGACCATGCATGACTTGGTAGTTACTATAAAGTTCAGTTGGGCTTTGCATTTTGCCGACAATTCCCTGCAAAATAGTCGCGCTGTTGACTTTAAATGATTTGCCGTTTTGAGGTAATTTTGTCACGTCCAGACGGTAGGTAATTTGCGTGTCAGTGCTGGGACCGAATGTCACAGTGGTCGCGTCACTGGTCTGAACATCTTGTTTGGCAATATTCTGAGGCGATGGCACCTTAACGCTGAAATGATCATTACCCGACGCGGTACCAATGGGAGCGGTATACATGCCGTTTGCTATTTTGCCAGCGGTTAAACTTTGATGGCTTACCGGTGTGGCGCCTTGATAGTGTTCTACTGTGGTTGAAGACTGTAAAGATGGTTGCGTAGCCACGGCACTGGTTTTGGTTTGGCTACTGCTTGATGTGTTATGTTCCCATGGAAAATGTTGACTGGCACAACCACCTAAAAATAAGGTGCCAACAATTGCTGCTGTTCCGACTTTAAATTTGTACATAACACTAAACCTCTTAATATTGCCTGTAAATTTTATATTGTTGTTAATGTAATCACACTATCAACGACCTGCAAACATCCTATCAAATATAGGATGTATTTAAAATGTTTTTTTAAATGATTGTAGCATCATTTTTTTTGCAACAAAATTCTATTTCTTCTATACGTTATTTAAAACTGCGTTTGCGACGACCTGATTCAGTTGTGTGCTGATATGTGCGTTATTCCACCAGCCGATGGGTTTAGGATCAACATCTTGTGTGCATGAAACAGCATCGCCCTGTAAAAGCTTTGTTGCAATGGTTTCGGCATTGCCTGAAGGCATATCGCATTTTTCACTAGCAGCCACTGTTAGTGCGTAGCCTGTGCCTGGTGCTACCGCAAGATTAATGGGATCTTGGATATCAATATACTTAACTGTAACACCTGAGGACGCATTATTAGTAGCAATTTGCTCAATATCAGTTTTCAGCGCATTATTAAATTCACTTGTCCATTCACTGAATGGAAAAATAAATCTTGCGTCACCAGCTTCAGGGGTTAATCCTAAATCATATTGACCAATGACGAATATGTGTTTCGCGCCTAAGCTAATTAAGCGGTTTACCACAGAATTATTATTATTCGGTCCAGCAATTTCATTGGGTATGGTGACATTACGATAGGTTGTCCAAGTGTCTAGACAATTGTTTTCTGGTGTTTGTATCCTGCAAGCAATAAATTGCCCAAAGCCTACAGAAAGATCGTTGGCACCTGTCCAAATGATATAAAGTGTTTTATCATTTACTTTTACTCTATTATTCTCCAAATCATCAGCAAATAATTCGACTTGTTTTTGTGTGTTTGGGATAATCACTGTATTGAAAAGATTTCTGTTTCCAACTGGATCTGTTGGGCTTTGCCCGACGCGGTAATTTTCTTGCGCATTGTAAAGACCTGATGCGAGGTTAGTGGGGCAGGTCACAGGCGTGTAATTAGGATAGATGCAGGAATCATTGGATAGTGCTGAATACCAGGCATAATCAACAGATTGATTGATAGTGCCCGGAGATGATTGACTATATTGAATTATCCAAGGTCTTAAGTCTATAGGTGGTGTAATTAGATTACGATTGTTAAGTGTCGCATTATATATAAAATATTCTACCCAATTTATAGATCGGAAATACCGAGCACTGCAAATGCCATTGGCGTCACAGATCGATAGCTGGGGAGGAAGCGTCATCGTAAAATCACTGATTGAGGTAGTCGGAGGAAATTCCAACCCGTCCACTAGCATACTGTCTGTTTCTGTATTAACAGGGTTAGATATTGGCACATATACATTGATCGCAATACCATCACTTGAACTTTGACTATTATACAACGTTAAATTTTCAGGGCCATTACCAATTTCGGTTTGGCTGTCACCAAAAAACATCATATTGCTATACGTGTAGTTTGTAGTATTGTTGTTACTGTTGCTGGCAAGGGCAATGGCAATAGCCGCGGTGGTGCCCGCGGCCAGTATTCCAGATGTGGCAAGCGCGGCAGTACTGTCATCGTCAGCAATTGCAGGAGTAGTAACTATAGAATTAATGAGAACAACACTACATGTTGCCAAGAGAATAGATCTGTAAAAGTATTTTTTCATGACTTTTTACCTCTAAGTATCTTAGATTTCTGAAAATTGTCACTAGTAATGCTGATAAATTTATTCAGGAAAGTCAAGAGAGGTATTGAGATAATTTTACCATTATCTCGAAAAGTGAATCAACCTGAAAACTGTACTTGAACAACACCCTTCGATCCTTCGACAGGCTCAGGGACCGCCCTTCGACCCTTCGACAAGCTCAGGGCAAGCAGGCTCAGGGCAAGCAAGCTCAAGGCAAGCAGGCTCAGGGACCACATTGCAGTGCCAGCATATAGTTAACACTGATGTCTGCGCTAAGTAGGAAGCGTTTTCGCAATACTTGATAGTCTATCCCACTCATTGCTTTTATGTTTAAGCCATAGGGGTCACTCCATTGCGCGATTTCGCTGGGACGTATGAACTGCCGATAGTCATGTGTGCCTTTGGGCAAGAGCTTGAGTATGTATTCAGCGCCGATAATGGCATATAAGTACGCTTTAGGTGTGCGATTTAAGGTGGAAAGTATCAACTTGCCCTGAGGTTTGAGCATGGTGGCGCAAGCTTTAATAATTGAGGTCGGGTCAGGCACGTGTTCAAGCATTTCCATACAGGTAATGAGATCAAATTTGTTTGGGCACTGCTGGGCTAATTCTTCCGCACTGATACAATGATACGCGATGTCTACTTGTGATTGTCGCGCGTGTGCTTGGGCGGTTTCAATTAAGCGATTTGCCAGATCAATGCCGGTTACTTTGGCGCCAGCCAATGCCATACTTTCCGTTAAAATGCCGCCACCGCAACCGACATCAAGGACTTGTTTATCTTTCAGTGCCGCTTGTTGACTAATCCAATTCAGCCGTATGGGGTTAATTTCATGCAAAGTATGCAGCACGCCTTTCGGATGCCACCACTGTGCCGCCAGTTGATCGAATTTATCCAGTTCTTGTTTGGAATAGCTTTTTTCTGTAGTCATTATTGTCTAAACGGGGGAAGGTTATTGCCAAGTGGGTTCATGCCTTGTAAATTACGCATCATTTTACGCATCCCGCCTTTGGAGAATTTTTTCATCATTTTCTGCGTTTGCAGGAATTGTTTTAATAAGCGATTCAAATCTTGTACCTGAGTGCCTGAGCCTTGTGTGATACGTTTTTTTCGGCTGCCTTTAATAACAGCAGGGTAGCGTCGTTCTTGCGGGGTCATGGATTGAATCATGGCTTTCATTTTAGCAAATTCACCATCATTGACTTTTGCCTGCATCGCTTGTGGTAGCTGTTTCATGCCTGGCAGTTTTGTGGCAATGTTGGCCATGCCACCCATTTTGGTCATTTGGTCGATTTGCTCGGCAAAGTCTTGTAAGTCGAAACCTTTACCTTTTTTCAGTTTCTTGGATAAGCGCTTTGCTTTTTGTTGATCAACATTACGTTCAGCTTCTTCAATAAGTGTCAGCACGTCCCCCATATCGAGAATGCGCGAGGCAATACGGTCAGGATGGAAAACCTCCAGCGCTTGGGTTTTTTCGCCAGTGCCGATGAACTTAATCGGTTTGCCCGTGATGGAGCGAACGGAGAGTGCTGCGCCGCCACGAGCGTCACCATCAATTTTGGTTAAAATAACACCAGTTAACTCTAATGCTTCATTAAATACTTTAGCTGTGTTGGCGGCGTCTTGACCTGTCATGCTATCAACGACAAAAAGTGTTTCTATTGGATTAATTAATTTATGTAATGATTTGATTTCACTCATCATTTCATCATCAATATGTAGACGACCAGCGGTATCGACAATCACCACATCAATGAATTGTTTTTTAGCATGGGCAATGGCCGCTTTGGCGATAGCAGCCGGTTTATCATGTTCACTGCTAGGGAAAAAATCAACTTCTATCGTATTGGCTAAGGTTTCTAATTGTTTAATGGCCGCCGGGCGATACACATCGACACTGGTGAGCAGCACCGATTTTTTCAAATCGGTTTTTAACCAACGCGCCAGTTTGGCGGTACTGGTTGTTTTACCGGAACCTTGTAGTCCCGCCATCATGATCACAGCCGGTGGATTGGTTTTGAGATTAATGCCAACTTGCTCATCACCAAGAATATGAATCAATTCTTTGTGGACAATGCTGACCAATGCTTCACCAGGTTGCAAGCTTTGCAATACTTCTTCGCCAATGGCTTTGGTCTTAACTCGTTCGATGAAACTGGTCACCACACTTAATGCCACATCTGCTTCCAGCAATGCCATGCGGATTTCGCGTAATGATTCTTTGATGTTTTCTTCGGTGAGACGACCTCGTCCAGATAAATGACGTATGGTTTTATTGATGCGCTGACTTAGATTTTCAAACATGCTTATCTTCTACCTTTGTTGTCTTATAGTTTATAAAGTTTAACCTGAAAATGGCATTATTACACTGTTATTTTACCGCCAACCCTTCGACAAGCTCAGGGCAAGCAAGCTCAGGGACCGCCCTTTGAATGGCTTTAAGGCATAGATGGCTGAGCTTGTCGAAGCCCAGGCCTGCTTTCGAAAAACTTGCTATGTCCTTCGATGAACTCAGGGACCACCCTTCGGCAAGCTCAGGGACCACCGCGATTTTTAGGTTTTTAATTTTCTAATTCTAAATAAAATTTTAAAAAATGGCTAGATTCTTGAATTAGGAATTTATTATTGGGGTTTCTCTATTCAAAAATCGGAAGCTTTACAGGTATGTTAGGATGATTATATAATTGACCTTTAGCGAGAGAAATGACAATATGAAGAAAAGACAGTTTCTAATGGTGGTTTGCTTATTATTGGTGAGCAGCATTGTGCTACTTTTAAATGCTTGCAGTGGTAATCAGCAAGGCGTACAAGATACAATTAGTACTACAACTCAAACAGTGTATGCTTCACCAAAAGGACCAGGCGAGCCTATTATAATCACGCAGGCGATCAGTGGATCACTCGGTCAAGTCAACGCGCAATTGAGTGCTCTGAATATTACGGGTTTACCTTCAGGTATTACCGCTTCACAAAGCTGTGAGAATAATCGTTGTACCGTGATTTTTTCGGGTAGTCAATCAACGCCAGCAAGTCCAGGTCAGACAGTTATCAGTATCCAGTCGACTAATCGGGGTAATGTGCTTCGTTTGCCTCTAATCGTTGAATATCCACAACTTGGTATTACTGTACCGTCTATTACTGTGTCAAAAACTCCAGGCACAATAACACTGACCAACTTCAGTAATGTGCTTGCTCAGATTACGAATAGAACACTGACATCGGCAAGCCAAAGCTGGCATTTTGATAGTTCAACGAATGCGAATACTTGTGAGGCATTAGTTTCAGGGGTTCTAGCGCCAAAAGAATCTTGCACAATCAGTGTATTGAATAGTGGGATTTACGAATCAGGTGAATTTGCGATTCAGCCATCAGACTCTTGGTATTTAAGTGATCCAACCGCTATGCTTGTTCCAGAAATTCCGCAGACACAGTTTTCCTTTACACAAGCTCTTCAAAAACAACAATCTTCGCCACTCCTGCTCGATGCAGATGTTACTTTGACCAATAACTCTGAATTTTCGTTGCCATCTGATGCAGTGGAAGCGGAATTCATTGGCGATTACGGTGATGGTGCAACAACTGTAGAGCTGGGCGACTGTTTCACCAATGGCGTAGAGGCTAATGGAGGTCATTGTACATTTCGTGTGAAGAGCGAGGATGTAGCAGGTTTAATTGGTACGACAGATATGTTAAGACTGTTGAATAGTAAAGCAGGAAATAAACTTATTGCAGTGCCTGAATTTGGCATACCTAGCATAACCGTTACATTATCTGGAGGTCAACGTAAAGGCTCCTATCAGCGACTGCTTGTCACTGCAATACACCAAATTACATTTGCATCACCAGCCTATGTCTTCGAGGATAATGATAATGGCGGTAATCAGTTGGTAGAGGTGAAAGAACCGCTATCTGGGACTGAGACTGAAGCAGATACCTGTTCAGGTCAAACTATTTCTGCAGGTGGGCAATGTTATATTTGGCTCCATGCGATTAAACAAAATTCGCCGACATCAAATGAGGTCAAAGTGCAAATTAAAGATAGACGAGGTGATGTTGTTAGCGGGACACAGAGTGTTATTGCATCGACCTATCTCTATGCTGGAGGTATTTTTACTACCGCCGGTGGGAATGATGCCAACAACATAGCCAAATGGGATGGTAGTACTTGGAGCGCGCTTGGTGATGGTATCAATGGTCTTGTTACCGCGCTTACCACGGATAGTAATGATATGCTCTATGCTGGTGGTCAATTTACTACCGCGGGTGGGAACAATGTTAATAACATTGCGAAATGGGATGGCAGTAGCTGGGATCTACTTGGTTTGGGAGTTGAAGATATTGGCGAGGGGGTTCTTGCCCTTACTACTGGTAGTCGTGATGTTGTTTATGCCGGTGGTCAATTTACCACAGCAGGTGGGAGCAGTGCCAGCAACATAGCTAAATGGGATGGCAGTAGCTGGAGTCCGCTTGGTAATGGTGTGAATAATTTTATCATTGCGCTTACTACCGATAGCAATGATAATGTTTATGCTGGTGGTGAGTTTACTACAGCGGATGGAGCCCCCGCCTTTCGCGTAGCCAAATGGGATGGCAGTACTTGGAGCGCGCTTGGTGATGGTATGAATCGTTCTGTTTCTGCTCTTATCACCGGTAGTAATGATGTGCTCTATGCTGGTGGTGGATTTACCACAGCGGATGGAGCCCCAGCCTTTCGCGTAGCCAAATGGGATGGTGTTAACTGGAGTCCGCTTGGCGATGGCATGAATGATTCTGTTACCACTCTTACCGCTGATAGCCATGATGACGTCTATGCCGGTGGTTTTTTCACTACAGCAGGCGGGAATAGTGCTAATTACGTAGCCAGATGGGATGGCAGTAGTTGGAGCCCACTTGGTGACGGCACGAATACTTTTGTTTTTGCTCTGACTGCTGATGGTAATAATGATATCTATGCCGGAGGCGAGTTCACCACAGCAGGTGGAGTCTCTGCGCGTCATGTAGCCAAATGGGATGGCAGCACTTGGAGTGCGCTTGGCACAGGCGTAGAAAATTCTAACGGAATTTCTGTAGAAAGTTTAATCATCGCACCTAGTATTTTGATTCCCTAGTAAAGTGATTACACCCTTGGTGTTTTAGTGAAGTCACAATAAATGGCAGCAAACCGAGCAAGCAAATTTTTTGACTTTTAATATTGTTCATCATACTATTAAGTGCACATACTGAAATATGCGACACTTAATTTGATGGTTAATTTACTTACTGAATGATACTTTTTCTACTCATTTGCCTTGTCTTGCTGATTATGGTTTCCGGTTTTTTTTCGTCTTCTGAAACCGGCATGATGGCACTTAATCGCTACCGTTTGCGCTATCGCGCGACTGCCGGCCAACGCACGGCGATACAATTACAAAAGCTGTTGGAACGCCCTGATCGCATTTTAGGGGTAATTTTAATTGGTAATACGCTTGCCAATATCCTGGCGACCTCATTGGCTACTTTTCTTGCTTTACACCTATTCGGTAATGAAGGTGTGGCAATAGCCGCATTTTTATTAACGCTTATTATTTTAGTATTTGCCGAAGTGATGCCAAAGACTGTCGCGGCACTTTATCCTGAACGCCTTACCACGATTGTAGCTTGGCCGCTATCATTACTGTTATGGTTGATCTATCCCTTGGTATGGATAATTAATACCATTGTTAATACGATATTGCTGTTGTTTGGCATCCGGGTGAAGAAGAAAAACATTGATCATTTGAATCGTGAAGAACTACGTTTATTGGTTCGCGAATCATCAAGCGCCGCCTCTAAACATCACCGTGACATGTTGCTGAGTTTGTTGGATTTGGAGCAGAGTACCATTGAAGATGTGATGGTGCCGCGCCATGAAATTGTGGCAATTGATATTGAAGATGATTGGAAAGATATTGTTAAATTACTATGCAGTTATCCGCATAAATATTTACCGCTTTATCGCAACAATATTGATCAGTTAATTGGCATTGTCGATATTCAATCCATTTTTCATCTGGTAATTGACAATAGACTCAATAAAGACGCGTTGATGAAAGCGGCGTTTCCGCTACATTTTATTCCAGAAAGTACCAAACTATATCGACAGTTATTGCGTTTTCAAAAGGAAAAATGTCAATGTGGATTAGTGGTCGATGAATATGGCAGTCTGCGCGGTTTTGTCAGTTTAACCGATATTCTTGAAGAAATTGTTGGTGAATTTATTCGTGATATTGATACGGTAAGCCTGGATATTCAGTGTCAGTCGGATGGGAGTTGTTTAGTTGCCGGTGCTGTGAATCTAAGAGAGCTTAATCGTGAAATGGGCTGGTTATTACCTACGACTAGTTCAAAAACATTGAGTGGTTTAATTATTGAAGAATTGGAAGCGATACCGCGCTCCGGTACCAGTCTTAAGATAGCGAATTACTATATAGAAGTTGTACAGGTGAAAGACAACCGTATTAAGAGTGTTAAGATTAAACCCGCGATTGATGGGAAAACAGATGTTTAAGACAGTAAAAAAATGACCATTAACAAATTGACAAAATCTGGTGAAAAATAGTTACTATGCAAATCCAATTTAATATCGATCCAAATGATAGCCAATATACCATACGCTCTTATGTCCCTGGCGCTCTTAAAGTCAATGAGCAAATCTATAATAAAAGTATTATTATCAGTAATACTATGCTTAATGACACATGGTCGCCTCAGTGTTTTGATGCTATCAAGCCAGAACATTTGGACATGTTATGCGAAGCTTCCCCAGCGATTATTATTTTAGGAACAGGGGAGCATCAACGTTTTCTAAAACCGGAGCTTATGCAGATAATTCTTGCTAAAGGCATTGGTCTGGAATGTATGACAACACTGGCGGCTTGTCGCACCTATAATGTGCTGATGTCAGAGCAGCGCCATGCTGTCGCGGGGTTGTTGATCAGATGACGGTTGACTATAAGCCTTCTTTATAACAAACTTTATGTAATTGACATAACTATTTTAATTTAAAAGGAGTAAACACGTGGATATAAGAATCGTTATTTTAAGTGCAAGTTTGCTATTGGTAGCTTGTTCCGCCTCACAAAGCTCATCGGTTTCTGCCAATAATAGCAGACATCATCCCGCCAGAATTTCGTGTCAGCAAACTGATGTGAAACCTTATGTGCGTATCTATGTTAAAGGGGATTATCGTTATATTGACAGTAATGGTATTCCGGCATCATATGGTCCATTTCCAAATGCTGGAAATCCAAATCCTGTTTGTCCTGCTGATCATCATTTTCGTGTGCCACGTTATCCTGCTAAAAGCAGTAAAATCACATGGACATGGGGGAGTCATCGCTTATGGATGGGCGTTGCCTTAAATGGTGTGCCTTTTGAAATGAGTACCAATGAATATTGGCATTATGGCAAAGGGCGCGAGACAGGTAAATTCTCAGATTGGATGTATGTGGCGACCGCAAAACTGGTGGGCTTGGATAGTTCCAATGGCCATCCGCAACCGCCAGGAGTATATCATTATCATCGTTTGCCAGCGTCTTTATATCGGCGAATAACAAACGATGCCAAAGTGCCCTCTAAAATGGTGTTAATCGGCTATGCCGCTGATGGCTTTCCTATTTATGGCTTGTATGTCCATAAAAATCCGGATGAGTTAAGCAGTCCAATGGTATTGGCTAAATCCGGCTATCAATTAAAATCAGGACAGCGTCCCGCTGGCGATCCGCCTGGAAACTATGATGGCACTTTTTTTGAGGATTATACCTATCAAAAGCAGAGCACTTTACTGGATGAATGCAATGGGCGATATGGTAAAACAAGTGAATACCCACAAGGCATTTATTATTATGTGATCACAGAAAATTACCCTTACCTTCCGCTGTGCTTGAAAGGTACTATTGATGCGAGTTTTATGAAAACTCGTCGTCGGTAGTCTTGATAGGGACTGTTGAAATCTGGCAAATTCGTCGTTCCCGCCTGCGCGGGAATGACGGGGAAAATTCACTTACAAATTTTTCAGACTCAAGCGGATCAGTTGCTCAGAGCTTAATCCTTCTTCAGTAATGCTTTTCACGGCTTTTTCAGCATCGCGGGAGTTATAGCCGAGGGCAATCAGGGCGTCGATGGCGTCGCGTTGTTGTTGTTTGGCATCGTCATAGTTTTGTTGGGTGGTTGAACTAACTGCGTCAGTTTCCGGTTGCCAGTCTTTAAGCCGATCACGGATTTCAATACACAGTCTTTCAGCCGTTTTTTTACCGACACCCGGAATGCGGGTAAGCTGTTTAAGGTTTTGTTCATTGATACAGTGAATAAATTCATCCGGTACCATGGTTGATAAAATTGCCAATGCCATTTTCGGACCGACACCGTTGACTTTAATTAAGGAACGAAATAACCGCCGCTCTTTTTCGTCAAGAAAACCGAATAACATCTGCGCGTCTTCGCGCACCACAAAATGGGTGTATAATACAATGGTTTCACCGATTTCCGGTAATTGGTAAAACGTTTGCATGGACGTTTCAACGGCATAGCCAATATCACGCACATCAATAATTAAAAATGGTGGTTTTTTTTCAAGAATAATACCTTTTAGTCGACTGATCATAATCTATCTACCTATTACTTGAGCGCCTGCTTGCTCATTGATAGTTGATCGCTTGTTTAATACCTGTAGACTTAAGTGTGTATGCGCGTGACATAAGGCAATGGCAAGCGCGTCAGCGGCATCATTTGGCGGTTGTTTTTCTAAGCTTAACAGTGTGGTGATCATATGTTGTACTTGTGTTTTTTTGGCGGCGCCGTAACCCACCACGGCTTGTTTAATTTGACGGGCTGAATATTCATGGGCTTGAAGATTATGACAACTCATCGCGGCAATGGCAACGCCTCTGGCTTGACCAAGCTTTAAAGCGGCGCCCGGATTTTGATGCATGAAAATCTGTTCAATGGCTGCCATATCCGGTTGGTATTGTTGACAAATCTGGGAGATGTCATCAAATATTCTGCCTAATTTATCCGATAGATGTTGTCCCGCTACCATAATCCGACCACTGCTGAGATAATGTGGTTTATTATGTTTGAGTTTGATCACACCATAGCCGGTGATACGTGATCCGGGGTCTATGCCTAGAATAGTCGTCATCAATTAATCCGATAAGCATTCATCGGCAATGTCGGCATTGGAATAGACTTCCTGAACATCATCGAGATCTTCAAGTAAATCTAATAATTTCAGTAATTTTTCCGACATGGCTTTGTCAAGAACCGTTCTGGTTGTCGCGATCATGGTAATGGTGGCGGATGTTATGGTTAAGTTTGCTTGTGCCAACGCGCCTTTAACGGTTTCAAAGGAATCGGGGTTAGTATACACAATCATGGTGTGATCTTCTTCAGTAATAATATCATCGGCACCGTATTCTAAAGCGACACTCATGACTTGTTCTTCATCACTGTCGGCTGTTAATTCAATGACGCCACGCTTATTAAATAAATAGGAAACGGAACCATCAGTGCCAAGATTACCGCCACTTTTGCTAAACGCGTGCCGTACTTCCGCTACTGTACGATTTTTGTTATCGGTAACACAATCTACCATCACGGCAATGCCGCCAGGCCCGTAACCTTCATAACGTACTTCTTCGATATTAAGCGCTTCCGCTTCGCCAGTGGCTTTTTTTATGGCGTTATCAATTTTGTCTTTGGTCATATTCGCCGCGCGCGCTTTTTCAATGGCTAAACGCAGGCGCGGATTACCATCAGGATCACCACCACCTTGTTTGGCCGCGACCATGATTTCTTTGGCGCAGCGTGAAAAAATCTTGCCGCGAATTTTATCTTGACGTCCTTTACGATGTTGAATGTTTGCCCATTTACTGTGACCTGCCATAACTTAACCCCTTTCTTTTAATTTTATACCTAATTCTCGTAGTTGCGCTGAACTGACCGCGCCCGGTGCTTCGGTTAACGGACAAATCGCGCGTTGTGTTTTGGGGAAAGCAATCACTTCACGAATAGACTGCGAGCCAGTCATCAACATGGCAAGGCGATCTAAACCAAAGGCGATGCCACCATGAGGCGGACAACCATATTCCAGAGCGTTAAGCAGGAAGCCGAATTTTTCCTGAAGTATCTTATCATCTTCGCCTAAGATATGTAAGACAGCGCGTTGGATATCGGGTGTGTGAATACGAATGGATCCGCCGCCGATTTCTTGACCGTTTAATACCAGATCGTAAGCGCGCGCTTTAATGGTATCCGGCGCGACTTCAAGTTCTTTAGGATCTTCAATCTGTGGCGCGGTGAAAGGGTGGTGCAGTGAACACCAGGCGCCATCAATCTCTTCAAACATGGGGAAGTCGACTATCCATAAAGGCTGCCAACCCGCTTTAACCAGTCCTCGGTCGTTGCCCAAACGTAATCGCAACGCGCCTAGTGCTTCGTCAACCACACGTTTTTTATCGGCGCCAAAGAATATGATATCGCCACGCTTTGCTTGAGTGCGTTGTAAAATGCCATCAATGGCTGCGGGCGTTAAAAATTTCAGTATCGGTGATTGCAAACCATCGTGACCTTTTTCCGGTTCATTCACTTTAATATAAGCCAAGCCTTTAGCGCCGAATTGGCTGACATATTGGGTATACGCGTCAATTTCTTTGCGAGTCAGGTCAGCGCCACCCGGTAAATGCAGCGCGACTACCCGACTGTTTGGATCGTTTGCCGGTGATGAGAAGACTTTGAATTCGACATCTCGCATCAGATCGGCAATATCAATCAATTCTAGTGGAATGCGTAAATCCGGTTTGTCAGAACCATAGCGCTGCATGGCTTCTGTGTAAGTCATACGTGGAAAATCAGGCAGTTCAATTTGTAAGATGTCTTTGAACAGCTGTTTGATCAGCGCTTCGGAAATATCTTGTATATCGTGTTCTTTGACAAAGGACATTTCCATATCCAGTTGGGTAAATTCCGGTTGTCGATCGGCACGTAAATCTTCATCACGGAAACAACGAGCGATTTGATAGTAACGCTCCATGCCTGAGATCATCAGTATTTGTTTTAATATTTGTGGTGATTGCGGCAGCGCGAAAAAGTTACCCGGATGCACGCGCGAAGGCACCAGGTAATCACGCGCGCCTTCCGGTGTTGATTTTAATAAAATAGGGGTTTCAATTTCCAGGAAATTCTGATGATCGAGAAAATCACGAATAACACGGTATATTTTTGCCCGTAGGGCAATTTTATGATGCATTTCCGGTCGACGCAAATCGATATAACGGTATTTGAGGCGCACATCTTCACCAACGGATTGATAGTCATCTAATTGGAACGGTGGTGTTTTGGCTTTATTGAGGATGATAATATTTTCAGCAACCAGTTCTACTTGACCGGTGGGGAGCTCATTATTTTCCATTCCTTGCGGACGTTTGCGTACCTGGCCGCTAATCTGTAGCACATATTCACTGCGTACCGTATCGGCAATCGCGAAGGATTGCTGTTGATCAGGGTTAAACACAACCTGTAATAAACCGGAACGGTCGCGCATATCGAGAAATATGACACCGCCATGATCGCGACGGCGATGTACCCAGGCGCAAATCTCTACAGTTTTATCGAGTAATGCTTCAGTGACGTCATTGCAAAAATAGCGTTGTTCACAGAAATATTGTTTCGCTGTTGTCATTTATTTTTTTTCCTGATCTATTGATACCTGTTGTGATATTACGTCTTATTGTCACAATAAGCAAGTGTTATCCCCATTATAAGGCGTTCCTGAGTGTGTGTGATGTAGCGTCCCTGAGCTTGCCGAAGGATGGTTCCTGAGCCTGCTTGTCCTGAGCCTGTCGAAGGGTCGAAGGACGGTTCCTGAGCCTGCTTGCCCTGAGCCTGTCGAAGGGTCGAAGGGTCTAACAAGTTTTTCGAAATCAGGCTTGGGCTTCGACAAGCTCAGCCATCCATGTCTTAAAGCTGTTCAAAGAGTGATTCCTGAATTCGTCGAAGGGTGGTTCCTGAGCCTGTTTGCCCTGAGCCTGTCGAAGGGTCGAAGGGTCGAAGGGTCGAAGGGTCTAACAAGTTTTTCGAAATCAGGCTTGGGCTTCGACAAGCTCAGCCATCCATGTCTTAAAGCCGTTCAAAGAGTGATCCCTGAATTCGTCGAAGGATGGTTCCTGAGCCTGCTTGCCCTGAGCCTGTCGAAGGGTCGAAGGATAAATTCTCTATTTTAGAAATCGCCGAGCGTGATGATAAACTTCAGCTACTGAAATATCGGTAATTTTTTCTTTCTTGATAACAACGCGATAATCTGCCGCTGGTGGCACACAGTTATTTTTACCGCTACGGAAAAATGTGATGAACGGTGTATTGGTGGCGCAAGCGACATGCAAGGTACCCGTATCCGCGGCGACATAAAGGTTTAATCGTTGTAATAACTCGAATAACACCTGGATGGATGTTTTACCGATTAAATTAATGGCGTCGGGGTAGTGTTTGCTAAACATTTCTCCCAGTTTTATTTCATCAGCACCGCCGGTTAAAATAATTTTTACCTTGGGATCATCTTGCCGTAAATTATTTGCCAGTTTTAGATAGCGATTCAATGGCCAGCTTTTAATGCCTTTGAGATATTTTCTGAAATAACGTAGCAACCACGCGCGATTACGCGTAGCGTATTTTGCTGATCTTGAACAACCCAAATGGAAGCCGATTAATTTATTGTCTGGTTTAATATCGGTAGCGGCAAGCAGCGTGTTTAATCTGTCTTTGTCTTGTTGTTGCGGGTAAATATAATACTGTTGCACGGCTTCTGGCTGGTAAGCAAACTGTTTCGCTAAAAAGACACATGCCATGTCAGCATTATGTAGCGTTTTACCATGATGCTCTCGCATTCTGTTGTAGGTAACCGGATAATTGCCGATGTAATCATAAATAGTTCTGGAATCATAGAGGCTGTAGACTTGATCGTAGTGATGATGTAGTGATGCTAATGGATGCTGCTCGGCAAGAAAAATAGTTTTAAATAGCGGATCATGCTTGATGGCTGTCGCACTGATCTTGGAAAACGCTAAGGCATCGACAATCAGTGAAGGACAATGTGCTTTAAGCTGTTTAAAAGCGGGTGTGCACATTACAACATCACCAAGCCGTCGGGGAAGCATTACTAATATTTTATGGTTCATGCGTGTTGCTGTTTTTCTTCATCTAACCATTTTAATGTCGCGCCGGCAACGGCCGCGGGGATAATGACAATATTAAAAATTGGAATAATTAAAGCGAATAAGACCGCGACACCAAATCCAAGATTGCTAAAATAATTGGCGCGCAGTCGTTTCATCATGTCGGCGAAAGAAACATGATGGTTATCAAAAGGGTAGTCTAAATATTGTACGGCCATCATCCAAGCCGCGAGCCATAACCACAGGAGGCTGGAAATTAAATTGATTACCGGAATAAAACTAATGACAAACAATATAATAACACGCGGGAGATAATAGAGTAGTTTACGGATCTCTCGTTCAATAACGCGCCATGTTTCTTTGAATATGGCCGACCAAGGTGTGCTATTGGGTTTGTTGCCAGTGGCTACGTATTCAACTTTTTCGGCGAGGAAACTATTAAAAGGCGCGGTGACTAGGCTGGCAATAATGCCGAAACTATACAGCAGTATCACTAATCCCATCAGGATAAAAAACGGCCATAGTAACCAGTTCAGCCATTGTAGCCAGCTGGGTAGAAAGTGATCAATCCAGGCAACGAATTTATGAATATAATGATTGGCTAAGGCGATAAATAGGATATAAATGAATAAATTGATTGCCATAGGGATATAAACAAAACGTTTTAACCCAGGTTGGAAAATGATCCGCAGACCACGCAGTAAGTAACGACCGCCATGTATGGGATTGTGTTGCGTCATCGGTGTTGCGGTTGTGGTTTTTCCACCGGTGCTGTGTGTATCATATCGGATTTCGGTTGTACGACACCGAGTGAAACAACCATTTTTAACGCTTCGTCAACATTAATATCGAGTTCTCTTACTTCACTTTTAGGCACATAAATTAGAAAACCTGAAGTAGGGTTAGGGGTGGTTGGTATAAATACCCCGATCATTTGTTCGCCGGTTTGATCATTGACAGCTGAGCAAGCATGACTGGTCTGAAAAGCGACACTCCAGGAACCGCGACGTGGATATTCAACCAACAATACTTGGCGAAACGCTTGGCTGCCGGAACTGAATATGGTTTCCATGATTTGTTTTACAGCCGCGTAAATTGAGCGTACTAGGGGGATTTTAAGAATAATATAATCCCAAAGTTTTACCAGTTGGCTGCCAAAATAATTGGTGGCAATCATGCCGGTAAAAAATAGCACGACTAAACAAAATATTAATCCAAATCCGGGTATATTAAATCCTAACAGTATTTCTGGGTGATATTTCGTCGGTAATAGTTTGAGACCGCTATCTAGCAGGCGTATAAAAAAGGTCACAATCCATATCGTTACCAATATGGGTACCCAGATAAGTAATCCGGCAATTAAATATTTGCGTAAAGCAAGTAGCATTTTTTTGAACATTAAGCGCTTACCTGTTTATCTGTTGATGATTTTTTCGCTGCCGTTGTTTTTTCTTTAGCGGGGGTGTCTGATGTTTTCGGTTTGTTTTCGCTGGCTGAGTTTTTATGCTTAAAATCCGTTTCATACCAACCGGTTCCCTTAAGTTTGAAACTTGTTAGCGATACTATTTTTTTCAGCTGTGTCGCGCCGCAGTGCTCGCATTTGCTAATCGGCGCGCTTCCGTGAGCCTGCAATTTTTCAATATGGGCGCCACAGGATTCACATTTGTATTCGTAAATCGGCATTGTTGACCTCGTCATAACTAAGTGCTGTAGGGACTGTTGAAATCTGGCAAATTCGTCGTTCCCGCGGCGGTGGGAATCCAGCTATTTCAAGCCTAGTTGTTTGAACCTAGAAACCGCAGTTGATCGCCAAGCGAGAGCGCAACCCTTCGACCCTTCGACAGGCTCATCTTGCCGCCAATTGCGGTTTCTAGGTTGAAATAATGGCACTGCTTGAAATAGTAAAACAATTCAGATTTAAACAGTCTCTTTAATATCTTGACGCATAGTACGATGATAAAAGAAATACGTCAACTGCGGTTTTAAGGATAATACAATTAGTTACAAGTTGTATTTGCTATTGGAGTGTTTTTTAGATATACTAATGCCAGTTATTGGTGTTATTATTCATTACTAATTGGATGTCGGCAACTATCTGATAAATAAAATATTTTTATTTGGATAGATGCGGCCTAAAGTAGGCTTGACCTGGTGTGGTTGTTTGAGACAAGATATTGCCGATAGGCATTTGTGTTATTGAACTAAATTTTGGAAAAATTGTTATATGAAACTTTTGCGTATTAATACGACTCGAGGGAAGCTGTCTCCAATGATTGTTTCGATTGTTGCGGTCATTACTCTGATGCCTTTAACGGCATTTACGACTTATTTCAAGTGGAGTGATCTTTTGATTTTCTTAGGCAGTTATTCATTGCGTGTGTTTGCTTTGACAGCAGGTTATCACCGCTATTTTTCTCATAAATCCTTTAAAACTAATCGTGTTTTTCAGTTTTTGTTAGCGTTTGTCGCATGTACCGCGTTACAGGGCGGTCCTTTATGGTGGGCGTCGCATCATCGTCATCATCACATGTGTTCGGATCAGGAAGATGATGTGCATTCACCGATCCGTGATGGTTTTTGGCACAGCCATATGATTTGGTTTATGTACAAAAAGAATCTGAAAGCGCGTTATGATCTCATACGGGATTTCGCTAAATATCCTGAATTACGTTTTCTTGAGCGTTATTGGTATCTTTCACCGATAGTACTTATCGCGATTCTGGCTTTTTTTGGTGGTTGGAACGCGGTGGTATGGGGATTTTGTGTCCCAGCGGTATTTGTTAACCATGTGACATATAGCGTCAATTCATTTGTACATCTTTTTGGTAAACGTCGCTATGAAACACAAGATACCAGCCGTAATAATTGGTGGATATCGGCTTTAACTTTTGGTGAAGGTTGGCATAATAATCATCACCGATATGCCGGTTCAGTTCGTCAGGGCTTTACCTGGTATGAATTTGATCTAACGTTTTATATTCTCAAGGTATTAAGCTGGTTTAGAATTGTTTATGAGTTAAGACCTATTCCTAGAACAATTCTTCAGGAAGGCGGTCTGGCATAGCATGATAACCGTGCCTGAAGTTTTTGGCGGCAGCGAATTACGGCAGCAAAATCAATCTTCTGATTACTATTTTCTGATATAGTTGTGAGTGATGCGGGCAAGTTTCTTACGTTCTCTCTGGATAAAGATTTATTCCGCGCTAATTACAATTAGAATATCACTGCTTGTCATTTACTACAGTATTTTTCATGTACATAACGCCCGTCAACGTACTGATAAACTGGCCTGGTGGTGGGCGGCTCGACTCTTGCGGGCAATACGGTTAAACTATACGTTTCATGATCCTTATCATCTTGCATTACAGCCAGGGAAGCGTTATATCATCATGTGTAATCACTGCAGTTTTTATGATATTCCGCTGAGCTTTTTGGCAATTAGATGCAGCATGCGCATGATAACAAAAAAAGAATTATTCAGAGTACCTATTTGGGGCACAGCTATGAAGTTTAGTGAATTTGTGCCCATTGATCGTCAAAACAGGAAAAAAGCGATTGAGCAATTAAGGCATGCTGCTGAAAAACTGAGCAGTGGTATTGTGTTATGGATAGCACCTGAAGGGACGCGGTCCAAAACTGGAACACTAGGGCCATTAAAAAAAGGTGGTTTTAAATTGGCGGCGCAGGTCGACGCGGAAATTATACCGTTGCGTATCGAGGGAGCGAATCGGCTTTACGATGAACGTAGCGGACGTTTTCTTTTAAATCAGCACGTTGATATGACTATTGGTCAAGCTATCAATGTGAGAAGTTATCGCGATAATGAGCCAGCACTGATTGAAACAGTTGCCGCGCGACTTAAACCTGAAAACCGCGATTTTTAGGTCCCATGAGTATCTAAAATAGAGTAACTCAGATGAAAATCATATACCGTTATCTTATTAAAGAGATCCTTGTGACCAGCATCATGGTGTTGCTTATTTTGGTCTTTATTTTGATATGTGGACAGCTCATGCAATACCTCTCCGCGATTGCCAAAGGACAGCTTACCTTGGGCTTGCTCTTCAAAATTTTGTCGGTTCAGATGCCGATTCTGTTTTCATTATTGTCGCCATTAGGGCTGTTTATTGGGATATTACTGGTTTATAGTCGGTTATACAGTCAGTCTGAAATGGTTGTTATGTTTGCCGGTGGATTAAGTAAACTGGCATTATTACGGTTTACCTTGATATTTTCACTTATTGTCGCGCTTATCGTCGGGTTCATGGTTTCTTTTGTCAATCCCAATCTTGAGAAGCAACGGGAGCAGCTGCTTTTTCAAGCCGCTTCGACGATGTTGACGCAAAAGATTTTGCCAGGGAAATTTCAGTCAATTGATGGCGGCAGTCAGGTTTATTATGCTGGTAGTGTTTCTCGTGATCATAAAGATATGCGTAATATCTTTTTTGCTAGAAAACTACCGCCGGCAAGAGGGCGACATCATTCTGAAGGCGCGTCTTGGTCAATTATTGTCGCACAAGACACGCATCAACAACAAAAAGATGGCAAACATTTTCTTGTCGCTGAAAACGGTTATCGTTATCAAGGTGTGCCGGGCAGCCAAGATTATCAAATTACCCATTATAAAAGCTATGGTTTTCAATTGCAGACCGGATTGAACCGGAAGAAAAAGGAAAATGTCAGAATGATGTCTACCATCAAACTGTTGCCGAAAGCGTTCAGTGTCAATAATTATGCCGGTGAATTTCAATGGCGTTTATCAGTGCCAATCGCGGTGTTATTATTAGGACTGTTCGCGGTGCCTTTGAGTGAGGTGAATCCACGTAAAGGACGTTTTGCCAATTTATTCGCGCCTTTACTGTTTGTAATTTTATACATCAATATGTTGTATATCAGTGTCAATTGGATCAGTGAAGGGGTTGTGCCTATTATTGTCGGGATATGGTGGTTGCATTTAATTATGATACTATCAATTATTATTGTGACGGGGCGTTGGTTAGGTTGGCGGTTTTTAGGGTGGCGTAGATGATGGGGATTGCCAGTCGTTATATTATGCGATATGTCATCGGCGCGACATTGGTGATATTCTTTGTTGTGTTGGGTATCTATCTTTTTATATCACTTATTGAGCAGATCAATGAAGTTGGCCAGGGGCAATATGGTATTGTTGATATGATAAAGTTTGTACTCTTAACTGCGCCAGTGCGTGTCTATGAACTATTTCCGATGATAGGCTTGTTAGGTAGCCTGGTTGGTTTGGGTTTATTGGCGTCACATAATGAACTTACCGTCATGCGCACAGCTGGTATGAGTGTAGTCAAGATTGCCGGTGCTGTTTTATGTGCCGCTATTTTAATGATGATTGTTGCTACTGGAATTGGCGAGGGATTGGGACCAAAGCTGGCCGCGACAGCGCAGATTGATAAAGTGGTTGCTGAGACAGGCGGGCAAGCATTGCAGACCAAGCAGGGATTATGGTTGCGCGATAATGATAATTTTATTCATATTGATACTGTGTTACCAGATACATCTATGCGGGGCATCACCGTATATCATTTTAATGGTAATCAAAAGTTAAAAAAAATAAGTGTGGCTAGCGATGCTAGAGAAATTGATAAAAAATGGTATTTACAAAACGTTGTTGAAACAAATTTTTTCACTCGTAAAGTGACCAATACACATATTGGCAAAATCCCTTGGCAAATAAAATTCAATCCAGAATTATTTAAATCTTTTTCACTTGATCCACGACAGATGTCATTGTACGCGTTGTATGTCTATATTCACTATCAGAAGAAAAATCAGCTCAATGCTGTTGAATATGGTTACGCGTTTTGGCAACGGATATTGCAGCCGTTTTCAATTTTAATCATGATTTTTCTTGGTATTCCTTTTGTGTTTGGTTCATTGCGCTCGGTGCCCATTGGTTTGCGTATTGTTGTTGGCACACTGATAGGTTTCGCGTTCTTTTTTCTGAATCAATTTTTGGGTTACTTCAGTTTAGTGCTGCAAATACCGCCGATTTTAGCCGCGGCAACGCCTTTAATTGTATTCGCGTTATTAGCAGCTTGGCTGATAAGGCGAGCAAGATAAACAATGCTTGTGACTGTGCATGCTGATCAATGGGCGCGCCCGCCATTACAAGGTGGTGACATTCATCTTTTAGCGTTTAATATCGATAAACTGGTAAATCAATTTGATTACCGTGTTTTATCGGCTGATGAACAACATCAGGCTAGTCAATTCAAGTTTAGTAAACACCGGCAATTTTGGATGAATTGTCGTTGTTTGTTACGTCATGTGCTTGCCGATTACTTGGATTGTCAGCCGGAGACCATTGTTTTTAATTATAATGATTATGGCAAGCCTTCGATTAATGATACATTATTTTTTAATCTTTCACACAGTCACAATAGGATGCTGTTGGCTGTAAGCCAAGAAGTCGACCTGGGTGTTGATATTGAGCGCGTTCGCGCTGATTTTGTTTCCGATGACTTGGCTGAACTTTGTTTTTCTCGGCGAGAACTGGATGATTTTTACGCCTTGCCGGCTGATCAAAAACTGAGCAGTTTTTTTCATGTCTGGACTTGTAAAGAGGCGTTGATTAAAGCTGTAGGTGAGGGTGTTTCGTTTGGGTTAAAGCAGCTGTCTGTCAATGTACATGCTGATGAACCAGCGCGGCTTCTAGCGATGAAAACCACGCGCGTCGCTGATTGGCATTTGCACCGATTGGGTTTGCAGGGAAAACAATCCGCTGTAGCGTCTGATTATTATATTGCTATCGCGTGGCAGGGGGCTATTAAGAAAGTTTGTTATTATACTTATTTGTAAGCTTTCCGATTCTTCCCGTCATTCCCGCGTAGGCGGGCAGTCCCTGAGCTTGCTGAAAGGCGGTCCCTGAGCTTGCTTGCCCTGAGCTTGTCGAAGGGTCGAAAGGGCGCGGGAATGACGAGGAAAATATGGAAATGATTGATAAATTAATTCTTTTCATAATCTAACTTTATGACAGCCATGTTGACTGAGAATTTTTTTTAGTTGGGGAGTAAGGCTATCGACTAAACAGCAATCGTCATACTATCGCATTCACTAAACACATGGAATGGAATTTGTGTTCCCTCTACCAATTGCTGACCATTCGCCTTCAGAAGTTCCGGAATCATTACTTTTAATTTTTCTACTAAAGCGTCAAAAGCATGATGTTCAGTTGCTAACCTCGCCACATCATCACTAACGGCAACCCATAATTGTGCTTCATTATCCCATTCAGTTCTTACAGTTATCGGTTTCACTAGTATTTTGAGTATCAATCTTTACTTTTGGATTTATCTGCTATAATCCCACAAGCAATTCTAGCACCACCGCCGCCAAGCGGTTCAGGTGAATCGGAATAATTATCACCACCAGCATGAATCATTAAACTGTGTCCTAGAATATCCTTTACCTGTAAGCGTGGCGCATAGACCGGTGTTGTGCTATCGCCATGTTTATTAACATATAATACCGGCAAATCGCCTAAATGACCTTCTTGATAGGGACCAAGATGTTTGCCGGTGTGACCAGGGTCAAAATGACCGCCGGCGGCTAAGCCATCATTGGCACAATTGGCAATCTCATGCACATGAAACCCGTGCTCACCAGGCGGTAATCCATGAAGATGAGGGGTAATCAGGACACCATTAACGGTATGATTGCCATTTTTGAGTTCAATGTCTTTGAAAACAACCCTGCCAACAGAGGCGCCACGTCCTTTTTTTACGGTTTTATACATCTCTACTGTTATGGATTGGGCATAACATTGGCTAAACATTGCAGCGATAAGTGCGCTTATAACAAATATTTTTTTCATGATTTTATTTTTATTAAAAAAATTTGATAAAGCAAGGATTTTTTTAATGCTTGAGTTTTAATTTATTGCCATCATTATATATCATTTAATGCCGTTATTCTTGGTTTTTTCTGTCATTCGTGCGGGCGAGAATTTAGAATCATGTGATATTATAGGTATGTGGTTTATAATCATTAACTTAATATCTTAAATTTTATTTTCTTTTTTGCTAAAATAATGCTACACTTCCAGCGTTTTGGTTTGTATACTGAAGCTAATTGTAATGACAACAGAGCAATAATTGGAGTATATGGAAAAATAAGATGGTTTTACGTAAGATACTGATATGTTTAAGTTTTTTAGTGCTTGCTAAAGAAAATAATTATAGGTGCAGAAACACTGATTTACCTAGCAGTAATAAACCTGATGATTTAGATATAGATTTTGATGTTAACGTTTCTAGTAAGTATAAGCAGTTTAGATATACTCCAAGATCGTGTAGAGATATTAAGCTCGAAGCTAGAAATAAAAATACACAATGCCAAAAAGATTTAGAAAAATATAAACCATTTCTTACTTATAATGATAGATATAAAAAAATCTATTCTCTAAGGAAAGAATTCTATAAATT